>JAZNBJ010000065.1:0-4650 GCA_045586965.1 Candidatus Gastranaerophilaceae bacterium
CGTAGCACCGAGTTCAGGCGCTTAGGTCGAACTTTACAAATAATTAGCGAATGAAGCTATAGCTCGGCAGTTTCTTTGCGGTACTTTCTTTGATGGCAAAGAAAGTACCTATAAGTTTTACAAAAACTAGGACTGTATAAAATATTATATTTTATGCAATAAATAATTACATAAGTTACAAATTGTTAACATTTTTTAATCAAAAAAGCAATTTTTTTAATACTAAAAACTTTATATAAATGTGTGTTAGTAAAAAAGGTGTTTTGAAATGTCAATTCAACCATATGTGTTGGAATCTTTATATAGACAAGGCAGTATCGATTATGTACCATACGATGCTTTGACTCCTATTGCGCCAGCTGCAAACTATTCTTCGCAAGGTCAACTTTCGCTTGGGCTAGATTCTTTAGGTCAAACCTCATTAGAGCAAAATACTTATGGACAAACTCAAAGTAATTCATATGGTAGTACTCAAAGCTTAGCTCAAAAGCAAATGCAAGAATTACAAAGAATGAGCCAAGGCCCAATAACTTTATATCCAAAAACACAACAAGTTAATATAAATTCATCTGTATTGAACAATTATAATTCTTCGGATACTTTTTCATATTCAAATTCTCCTCTAGGAGAAATGTCTGGCTCAGTTGTCGCTGAAATTAGAAATGTAAAATCGCAACAAACAAACATTGATGATAGTCAAGATTCAATAAGAGCTAGTCTTATAACAGAAAATGATAAAAAAGGGACTCAAAAACCTTTAGAAAGTGCTAAAATTTGGCCTAAAGCATTTATTTCATTAACAGCGATAGGTTTGACAATATATGCGTTGTTTAGAGGCGGAAAAGCTATAACATCTTCAGGAAGTAGCTTTTGGTCAAAGCTAAATCCTAAAAACTGGTTTTAACAAAATTTTTACAAAATTAACCTTATTTTAAATACCTTATTAATTAACCAAATTTTACGCCCCAAACAAGGGGCTTTTCTTTTGTATATTTATAGTAAAATAATTGTATGATTAAACTTGTAGCAACTGATATTGACGGAACTATTTTTATACCAGAAAAAGAATTCACTCCTGCCGTAAAAGAGTGCATTACTACTTTGAATAATAAGGGCATAAAAGTTGTTTTAGTTACAGGTCGTATGAACGCAGCAGCAAGAGAAATTGCTAAAGATTTAGGGCTTAATACTCCAGTGGTATCTTATCAAGGTGGCCTAGTTGTTGAGAATGGCCAAAAACTTTATGAAAGATATTTAACAGAAGAACAAACTGAAAGAATTCTTGCTTGGGCGAGAAGCGAAAATATACATATAAATTTGTATAATGATGATATTCTATACTCTGAATCGGAATGCTATGAAGTCCAACGATACTGCAATAATCTTCATACAGAACATACGATTAAGAAGTTTTCAGAAATTAAAAAAGATAAGATAAATAAGCTGCTTGCAATTGATTATTCTAATCCAGATAGGATTACACGTTATGAAAAAGAATTGCAAGAAATTTTCCCAGATTTGTATATTGTGAAATCAACTCCGTATTTTTTAGAGTTTTCAAATCCTGAAGCTTCAAAAAAGTGTGCGGTTGAATTTCTACAAAAATATTGGAATTTAAAAAAAGAAGAGATTTTAACAATCGGTGATCAAAATAATGACATTGCACTTCTTCAAGCCGGTGGACTTAAAATTGCAATGGGTAATGCAACTGATGAATTAAAAGCAGAAGCAGATTATATAACAGATTCTGTTTATGAAGATGGCTTCGTGCGTGCTATGGAAAAATTTTGTTTTCAAACTGATGTATAGTTCTAATGGGCAAGAAAAAATGATATAATTATTTCGTGATAAATAAGAAAGAGGTTTTGTATGAAAAAGAATAATGCAATTCTATTTATGGCTGCTGCAATGCTATTGTCAGGGAGTGTTTTTGCTAGCACTTATGAATATTTTACAATCTATCAAAAAAGCATTGCTCCAGTCTACAATGAAGAAACTATACAAATTGATGGTGTTGAACCAACAAATGTAGAATTAACAACTCCAGAAGTGAAAAATTCAGTTTCTGTACCTCAAGTTGATGCTTTACGACCAAAAGTTATGGTAGAAGCTAAAACACAAGAACCTGTAAAAAAACAAGATGTGGTAGTAACTGTTCAAGAAAAAACTCCTTCTGTTGAAGTTGCAACCCCTAAAGTTGAACAAACTAAGTCATTAGCAAAAGTAGAACAAGCTGAAAAAGAGCCAGTTGCTGAGCAAAAAGTTGAAGAGAAAAAGTTAGAAGCAACTGTTAGTGCTGAAGCAAACGTCCACTTCGGTAAATCAATGAATGATTTAGTTGCTCAGAAAAAATATGTGGCTATGAGTAAAAATTTGGTTAAAAATGCAAAATTAAAGAGCAATTTTACTTTTGACTATTCTCCAGAAGATGTGGTTAATGCATATGCAAGAATAGATGGTTTAGTTATGGTCTTTAGAGGTCTATTAGATTATTGTGAAAAAGAAGACGAGCTAGCTTTTGTTATTGGTCACGAATTAAGCCATATTGAGAACAAAGATAGTTATAAACAAGCGGTTGTAGATAAAGGTATTGAACTTGGTGGTAATGTGGCTTCAAAATATGCTAAGAAAGCAGTTTCAAATAAGTTCAAAAGTGCATTAGGAGCGTTTGGTGTAAATGCTGATGCTGCGACTGATGTTGCAATCTCTACAACACAAGCAGCTGCTTCTGCAAAGTATTCTAGAATGCATGAAAGTAGAGCTGACCAATGTGGCATTGATTATATTGTAAAAAGCGGTTATAACCCGCTAGCTGGTATTTCAATAATGTATAAGATTGGTGATATGTACGAAGACTTGTTTGAAGATCACCCATCAACAGAAAAACGTTTGCAAAATATGTATAAATATGTAGCAGAAAAATATCCACAATATATTAAAAATGGGTTTGCAACAGAAGCATATGAAGGCGCAAGACAATATTTTGAAGAATAATATTAATATAATAAAACTAGAGAAAACGGGGTCTGTACAGATTCCGTTTTCTTTTTTTAGAATCTTTGATTTAAAAAGTTTTTGTAAAATTTTGTAAAGCTACAAACAAGTACTAGCAAAAAGTTCGAAAAAAAAGTTTTATACCCTATGTGTATAATTGTAATGGAGGTTAGTGAATGGTAGCAAATGTAGGTTATGTAATGATTGGACAGGATCCTCTAACAAAAGATTTTTGGATTCAACAACGAGAAGACAATGATGGAAAACCTGGTAAGGTAAATTTATTTGCTGATGGCAGTGGTGATGTACGTCCATCCATTAATAATTATGTACGCAATGGCTATGACCCAGAAAAAATTATTTATAATGGTCAGCCTGTAACAGATGTTTTTACAAAAACAACAGATGAAAATGGTGATATAGTATTTAAAGGTAGAAAAAAAGGAAAAGTAGAATTTGCAAAAGATATTCCTGGGGTAAGCCAAATTATAACTACGACAACTGGTGAAAAGGTTCCTATTCCAGTATATTTAGGCTCACAAACGTATGTAAAACCATTAAGAAATGGTATGTACAAAGTTGTATCACGCCTTGTTGTAAACCCTCCCCAAAAACCAAGTGTAACGATTATGTCTGAGCAGGAATTGATTGAGCACTTTGCTAAACAAGCACCAAAACTTGATGTAAAAGCTTAGTTTTAAATAATTTTGAATAAAAAAGAAGCATTGAAAAATGCTTCTTTTTTTTATGTGGGTAAAATATTTGTAAACAATATTTGTAAACTTTTGTAAAATTTGAAATAAAGTCAAAATCCCTTGTTGACTCTTATTTATGTTTGTTTTACGATTTATTATGTTATAGTGTGAACTATGACTAGCCGGAATCTAAAAGAGGCTCACTGTCTCTTTTTTAGACTAGCGAATAATGGTAGATACAAAAATAAAGGAAGCAAAAATGACAACAGCTAAAAGACAAAGAATTAGAGTTTGTTTAAGATCTTACGAACACAAATTAGTTGACGTATCAGCTGAAAAAATCGTAGAAACTGCAAAAAGAACAGACGCTAAAGTTGCTGGTCCTATTCCTTTACCAACAAAAAGACGTATTTATTGTGTATTACGTTCACCTCACGTTGATAAAAAATCTCGTGAACACTTTGAGATCAGAACTCACAAACGTATTATCGATATTTACGAACCTACTCAACAAACAACTGAAGAATTGAGTAGATTAGACTTACCTGCTGGTGTTGATATTGAAGTAAAACTATAATATCTTAACCCTCTCCACGGGGGAGGCAGAGTGGGGGCTAATCCCCATAACACCACATTTTTTGAAAACTTAATAAGCATTATGCATATAATGTGAACTACGACGTCAGGTAAGACGGGGGTAAGGGTAAAAGTTAAAGGTTGCCACTTACTCAAATGGTAAAGTAATTAGGTAGCGCTCGCAAGACGTAAGGCATAGTTTTATAGAGGTCACAGCATTTGTGTCCCCATAAAATTAATGTCGGAAAGGAAAAATCATGACACTAGGTGTAATAGGAAAAAAACTTGGAATGACTCAAATCTTTGATTCAGAAGGTTTGGCAGTTCCTGTAACCGTTATTCAAGTTGGAAAAACAGTTGTTACTCAAGTTAAAACTGTTGAAAC
>JAZNBJ010000066.1:0-3014 GCA_045586965.1 Candidatus Gastranaerophilaceae bacterium
AGTTTACTTCAATCATATCATTAGTTTTGGTGTATATATCTTGTAAACCGTAGTAGGAACACCTTCTATTCTTACACTAGTTTTTTTGCACTCAAACCATTTAGTAATATCAGCTGCTTTTGCTTCTTTCTTAATTCCAACTGCGTGATAGGCTTCACCAAGTAAGCGTATTAATGTTCGACATGTTTCTACTGTAGGATATGAGATTGATTTCGTAAGTATAGCACTTACCTTTTCAAACTGTGATTTGCCATCATCGCTATTTATCAGAGCCTTTTCAATATCCTTTTTAATGTATCTAAGCTTTCTAACCATATCATCACCAAGTTTGCTGTATGCGTCCACTACAAGCGGTTGAATTTTGGCGATTTCTGCTGCTTGATTACCTAAATCAAAGCCCTTTCTAAATTCAGAGTATTTCAGATATGCGTCCTTAAATGATAATTTCTTACTAGCTTTATCTATAGTGTTTTCCAACTTCTCATAATCTTTTTTTGTGGTAAGTATTCCATTAGTGTTGTAGTTCTTTTGGAGTTGAACACCCGTTTTGTAAATCTGTTGTTCTATTTTATAATTGAACAACTCTAACTTAATTAGCATATCATTTAAAGAATAATTGTCCTTTTCATCTTTCATTATGTATTCGTTTCTAATCATCTGCTCAACCATATTCTTTGCATCCTCATCAGCATTGGCGGCATTGATAATAATATTAGCTCCCTTTATTTTATTTTGAATCACCAGTTTGTATTCATCGTAAGTAATATCCAAATTGAGCTTACGTTTACCTGATGTATTGAATATGTGTACCAATATATTTTTAAACGGATTAGTTTCTGTTCTTATGCGACCTGCTATCTGATAAATGTCTGTGGATATATCCAGAAGGGTATTTTTATTGCGTGAATTACTGACCACAAAGCACAAGCCTGTATCACTGAAATAGTCTGCCCCTTCAAACGATTTAGAGGTAATAAATGTAAATTTCTTGTTAGCTGCTCTACTATTGGATATGGTATAGCCAGACAGCTTTGCTCTGTTTGGTTCATTATCTGCGCAAACAATCTTCACTTCGTCATTACTAAGATTGCAATGTTTGAGGATGGCTGCAATATCTCTTACAGAATTTATAAAGAAGAACGCTTCATAGCTCTTTTTACCTTCAATGGTAATGAATCCGTCTCTTTTGTAACTATTGATAATGTTGGCGGCTTTAACGTATGGATTATTAGTCTGTTCTAACTTAACAACTAAAGTATCTGTGTTTTCCCAGACTGCATCAATTTGTTCTATTCCGTCCAGAACAGACGGTGTAAAGTCTGGCGATATAGGAGTAGCTGACAAAAAGCAGAAAGACTTGAATTTCATGAAGTTCTCTAAAACACCTTTAATAGCATCACTACGGTATGAACATGCCTTTAACAGCTAATGATATTCGTCAATCAAAATCTGGTATTGTTGAGGCTCTATGAACCTTACAAGCTGTTCTACCTTGTCATAGGTGCAAAGAATCTTTTTAGTGCCAGGCGATGCAACATATTCTTTCAAAGTTTTTTGTGCAAGCTTAAATTCGCCAAATAGTCCAAAGACTGATTGCGTCTTTATTCCGTCTGGAGCTTTAATAATGGCTACTCCTGCTTCGGTCAATCCTGTTTTATTTGTAATAAGTTCCGTTGTAGGAACGGCAATAATCTAGTTGTATTTGTTGAACAAAGCTACTGTTGTTCCACCACATCCTGTTACCACTTTATTGAAGATGCAGTTTTGTGGTAGGTCTTCCATTTTAAGAAAACCGTTGTTACTGTTAATTTTTAAATCACTCATAAAAATCCTTTTAAAAAATTAGCGTTAAATATCTGCATAATGTTGTTATCTTGGGTGTAATCAAAAATCTTTTGGACTATGTATAAAGAAATAATTTGCAAAATTTGATTACAAGACTTTAAACTGTTATATCATACTCCTTCTACTACTGTGTACTTGAAATCTGGAATAATCTGTATATAATAATCATATTTTGAGGATAGTCGTAATGAAGTACGACCAAATGAAAAACTTATCAAGTTTTACAGATTTCCATCATTGTATAGACAAAGATAAGTGCAAATTTCGGGCAATCCAAGAAATTCGACAGTTTTCTGAATATCAGTATTTTAGAAGCTTTTTAGCTCGATTTTCAAGGTGGACTGCGGACTGACCGGTTATATAGCATTAAAAATGAAAGTATTCTTCAATTTTTCAAATTCAGTTTGATTCATTTTGTTTTAGTCTATGAACATCGTATATTCGTGTATAATGTAAGTCGCTCATAGACTGATTTAAATAATAACGTTTATTGTAAGCCAAAAGCCAGACTTTCCTTAATTGGATGGCCTGGCTTTTTTTCGTTTATATCCTTGTTGTTATATGGAAACATCTTTGTTTTACCTCGTATTTCACATAGCATTTTTTCTGCTTCCTCAAATCCCTAAGCACTTCACCTAAGACTTTCTTTAATGTTTCAGGCTCTACTGATTCACAGAAACGGAAGTTTTTAAACCAACTCTTATCATAGTAAGCGTAAGCTATATCAAAGGTAGTAGCATAGCAATGGGCAGAATTGCTGACTGCATTAGGATTGCCAGACTTCTGTAAATTCTTGATGTCTTCTTGTGTTCTCAAAACAGAAGTAACAATAATCTTATTTGGATTCAAGCCCTTACTTTCTAAAGAATCCAAGAAGTTCTTACCAATCATATCAAGTAGTTCTGCTGCTCCATCTGTCAAATATGGAATGGAGTGCGTAAGTTTGGCTATGCTATAGTGGCTATTGCTTCTAATTCTGACCAAACCATCTTTCACATCTTCTGCTGCATCCCTATTCTTTAATGGCTGCTTGATTCCAAACTTAGCTGCTGATTTTAGCTGAACTCCATTCTGGTCATTGAATAAAGAAGCATAGTTCAGTTCTTTAATCTTGACTGATTTATTTTTATAGGGAAAAAGGATAGCCAGACAAAGCCAGACTATCCCCA
>JAZNBJ010000067.1:0-14771 GCA_045586965.1 Candidatus Gastranaerophilaceae bacterium
ACTTAAATATTTCAGATAGCATAACAATATTATATAAAAAAATGTTTCCAATTGTAGAAAAAAGGCTTCAAAATAATTAGAAAAAATCTCTTATAAATTCTGAAATATTTTAGGATGATAAAGTATATTTTTTGTATAATATTTTAATGAGAGGATAGTAATATGACTATATTTAGCGAACTACTTAACCAAGAAATTTCTTTAATTTTGGAACTAAATAATAAACTAAATAATCCCAATGACGGACATATTAAAGGAACTGTACTTGAAGCAAGATTATATTCTTTATTGAGAAAATTTTTGCCAAATAATATTGATGTTGTAAGAGGATGGATTACTGATGAACAAGGGCAAAGAAGTGATGAAAGAGATTGCTTAATATATGATAAATCTAAAGCACCTGCCTTTTTGTTTGATAATAGTACGGGCATTATTCCCCTTTTATCTATTTTGTATGATATCCAAATTAAATCAAAATTAACTGAAAAAACAATTAGACAAGCATATGAAAAATTTGACAATAGAGTAGTTCACAACGCATTAATAGGTAATAATGGTACAAATATATTAAAGATTTATGAAAATATTGACCCTAATTTTTATGAATCGCCCAAAATACAAATATTGTTATCAGAAAAATCAAGTTATTATGTATTTCAAACATTTTATAAAGATTTTGATGATATTTTTGACTTTAATAATTCTATACAGTTTGATGATGGAAGAACTTTCAAAGTTTCTTCTGAATCTGATAAAAGAAAAATTACCATAAATGGAATAAACTTGCAGGAATTATGTAAAAAGAAAGTTAAAATATGTCGTTGGACTGAATATCCAGCAATAAATTCCCCAAATTTGAAGACCTTCTTTATTGGCATGTCCAATACATTATATCATTCTAGTGTAGGTGTATATCTAACCGATGAAAATGAAAATATAAAATATCTTTCGTTGCTAGTATTAGACCATAATAATAATGTAATATATAAGAAAAAAATAGGTGAAAAATTGGCCGATAGCCCAACAATCAATAATTTGAATTTAACATTATCCCAGGATGGTGAGGTTAAATTAAGTATCAATGGTTAAAATAGAAATGTCCGTATGTATTTATGTGCAAGTGATAATTCGTTTTGATTTAGGTTATCAAGCATTGTAATTATATCCGATTTTAAATCTGGTACATCTTGCAAATAATAAAATTCAAATAAATCTTTTGGCTCTATATTTAGTGCAACGGCTATTCTTTCAATTAAATCAGGCGAGGGAAAGTTTTTACCACTTTCAATGCAGCTAATATGTTTATCATCAACATTAACAAGTTCGGCAAGTTGAGCCTGTGTTAAGTTCTTTTTCTTGCGATATTCTTTAATTTTTCTGCCGAATAATGTTTTTAAACTGTTCATTCCTACCTCTCTTTCATCATATAAAGTCATGCGATTTTGCTGAATGGGAAATCAGGTAACAAATTGACTAAAACTTACGCATTTGATAGAATTTATAACGAAACAGGTAAAACTAATCAGATTTTTTACCTAAAAAATAGATTTATGGTTGCAAATACGACTATTAAAACAAAATTTGATATATATAGGGTTTTAGCTGAACTTTCAAAAACAAACCCATTATTTTGTAGTGAACTTGAATTTCAATTTTATTTAGCTTGGAAAATCAAAGAAATATACGGAAACGAATTTGATATAAAAATTGAATATCCCACAAAACAGTATTGTGGGCATAATAGAAACATTGACTTGTTATTAGTAGATAAAAACTGCAACTTTATCCCGATAGAACTAAAATACAAAACAAGCAAATTTGAGCAAGAGTGGAATAATTTTACATTCAAATTAAAAGACCAAAGTGCAAATGATTTAAGCCGTTACGGACATTTGCAGGATATATCAAGAATTGAATATTTTAAGAAAACAGAACAAAATTTTTTAGTCGGATATGTTGTTACAATAACTAATCAAACAAGCACTTGGCGAGGTTGCTTAAATTCAAATACAAATTCTTATGAGTTTTCATTAGAAAATGGTACGACTGTCAAAAAAGGTATTAAAAATTGGGGGATAAATACTTGTTCAAGATATAAAGAAACCTATAAACCAATATATTTAGACAATGATTATCCGATAAATTGGCAAGAATACTGCAATTTTAATAAACCAAATGGTAAGTTTATGATTTTAGTTTCGGAGGTAGTGTAATTATGGTACGGCAAATTGAGGTTGAAATTGAAAAATTATTATCAATAATGCCTGAAAACTTGGTATTTACTACAAAATGGTTTAAAGATACCTTACATGGTTTGTATGGCAGACCTCGTGATAGTTATATCCCGTCAGATTATTGCGACAATATTTCAAATAAAGACATCGAAAGAAAAAAGAAACGGTCTGTATATTTTCATGCTGAAGAAATGGGGAAATATCGTTATATAGGTATCAAGCAAATAAGCAAATAAAATTGACACTTGTAATAATTTCTCGTTATGTAATAACTGTAATAACAAAGGATAAAATATGGAACACTGGAACACAAAATTTTGGTTTGGAATTGTTATTTGGTCAATTATTGCACTTGTATTTTTTATTAATACAAAGCCGATACTGTTGGGAAATATTTTTGGTTATGTGTTAATTATTGGTATTGCGATTTGTATTATTGCGGAGTTTATCGGTCATTGGAAACGAGAAATAGAAGAAAATAACAAAGAATAATTTTGACCGGGGGGGGGGGAAGAGAAACAAAAAAGGAACAATCCTCATATAAATATTCTATATATAGCAATATAGGAATTAGTAGTTTATGCAAAATCCCTAATGATTACATTGACCATATTATCATGACAAAGTTTGAAGTATCATTAAACCGAATTTTTAGTTAGAGCTTAAAAGAGAAATTGATGAGAAGCAGACAAAAATTTTTAAAGTGTAAATTTATGTGAACAAACTTGACTATCAAAATAAAACTTGTATCATGGACGTATAAATTAAATAGGTAGTGACGAATCACCTTTATTTCTCGTCCCCAGCGTGAGCTTCCGCTATTGGTTAAAAATAATTTAAGCTCAAAGGTAAGGACTTTTAAATTTAATAAAGGAGGTAACGGCGTCAGAGATACATAAGTATTAGATAATTAAAGGAGAGATTATCATGAAACAACTTATGTTATCATCGAAAATCGAACTCGGTCATAGTACCGAAAACTCGCACAACAGTATCAGATTGACGCATCTTATACGACCGTTGCAAAAGAATTTAGTTAAATACAAAAAACAGGAGGAACACTACCTAAAAGAAATTTCAGCGATTTCCAAAATTCCGCTCCGCTTGACAATACTTTATCAAGTTTTATCAAGTGATAGGCTATACTCTAATCACGCACTACATCGGCATTCAAAAAGCCTTTGTTTAGAGTTAGATTTTGCTTTTTCACTCACTTCCGTGACAAAGTCTTTACATCTAACAATCGTTATCCTACAAAAAAAATAAAAAGGGGGAAACGATGACAGGACAAAGAATTGCGTACATTAGAGTAAGCACAATTGAGCAAAATACCGAAAGTCAAAAAGAATTATTAGAAAATTACAATATTGACGAGTATTTTGAAGAAAAGATTAGCGGAAAGAATGCTAATAGACCTCAACTTAAATCAATGTTGAACTATGCAAGAAAAGGCGATACTGTTTATGTCAAAGACCTTTCAAGGCTTGCTCGCAATACAAAAGACTTGTTAGATATTGTGGAACATCTTGAAAGTAAAGGAGCAGGTCTATTCAGTATAAAGGAAAACATTGATACCACTACTTCAATGGGCAAACTTATGCTTACGTTTCTTGGTGCAATATATCAATTTGAGCGAGAAAATCTTTTAGAACGTCAGCGAGACGGGATTGCAGTAGCTAAAAAACAAGGTAAATACAAAGGTCGGAAGAAAGTACCGAAGCCCGATAATTTTAGTGAGATTTATCGTAAGTGGCTTAATCGTGAAATCACTTCAATCGGTGCAATTCGTCAATTAGGTATTAGCGAATACGCATTCTACAAATTCGTAAAAGAAAGCGGCAGTCGGAGTGAAGTTGACGTAAACGTTGAGTTTTCGGCAACGCGACTGAACGATGGCGACGTAGGAACGCAGGCTCTGCCGAGTACCATAGGAGTAGAGGAGAATACAAATGGCTAAGAATACAACTCCTAAAAGACCAAAACGCAAAAATGGAGAAGGAACTTTCTCAAAAAACGGCAACGGCTTTGATTATAGATTTCCGTATAAAGATGTTTTAGGAAATACAAAATATGGTTATGTTTATGGCAAAACAAAAGAAATATGCCTTGCAAAAGCTGAAAAGCGAAAAGCGGAAGAGCTTGGGATTCGTTCAGATGATGATGTAAGCAGAAATATGTTAATATCACAATGGGCTAACTATTGGTTTGATAACTATGTTGTAAGTCATGTTAAAGTTACAACAATCAATGATGATAGAAGCATTTTAGACAATCATATTATTCCTGATTTAGGACATCGACCACTAAATAGCCTTACAGGTATAAGATTAACTAAATTCTATAATGAATGCTTAAAAAAAGATAATGGCAGGGGCGGAACGCTTGACCCCAAAACAGTTAAAAATATTCGTGCAGTAGTTAATAGAATGCTGGAATGTGCATACCAAAATGAGCTAATAAAAGAAAATCCTAACAAAAAAGCTAAATATCCAAAATGCACCAAAAAAGAAACTGAAATTTTAAGTTCAGAAGATTATGACAAACTCATAAAACATTGTATTGAACAAGCTACTCAATGGGATATGCTTATAATTTTCTTTTTACTTGTTGGCACAAGGCTTGGCGAAGCATTGGGTTTACAATGGTCTAAGATTGATTTTGAGAAACGTACTATTAGAATTGACCAGCAGTTACAAGCGATACCCAATAATGATAGCAAGATAAATCAAAAATTTGTTAAGCAAATTATTGATTCAACTAAAACAAAAAACTCAAATCGAACTTTACCAATGTCAAAAGATGTGGAAAGAATTCTTCGCCACGCAAGAAAGCTTCAGGCAGAAAACAAAATGAAACTTGGACCAAAGTACCATAGAGATTTAGACCTTGTATTCCCTAGAGAAGATGGATACTTTACCTGTGATACTACTTTTCGAGATTTTGTTAATAAACGATTAGAAGAAGCAGGAATTGAACACCATAAAATACATTCATTTAGACATTCGTGTGCTACAAGTTTCTTTGAACAAAAAGCTGATATTAAAAAGGTATCTAAATGGCTTGGACATAGTTGTATATGTATTACTTTAGATACTTATACACATTCTCAATTGCATCATTTAGAAGAACTTGCAAAACTGCAAAATGATAGGTTCAAAAAAATATTCAGCAGTAACGAAAAAGAAATACCAGACGAAATGCTGCCGCAAAAAGATGATTGGGGTGCATAAAATGATTAAGTTGTGGGGAAGAAAAGACCTATAATTATTGTAGGTCTTCCCTACAATTTAAAACAAAAAATAAGTATTTTATAAATACCATTAACACTTTCACTTCGCTCGCATTAAACGGGTACGCTAACGCTTCAACCCTCTGCTCGCTCGTTCTATATCAAGCAAGGAAGTAAACCTAAAATGAGTCTTATGAGCCCGACGAGCTACCAGACTGCTCCATCCCGCGATAAATTTTCATCTACCGACAATTACCATTATGCTCGCTCAATATAAAAAATCAAGTCCTTGTTCAAATTCAATAAAGCTAGCTTATTCAGCTTTTTCTGCAGCTGGTTCTTTATGATCTTTGATGAATGTTAATAATGCATCCATTTTTTGGCGCAAAATTTCATTTTCTTCTTTTAAACGAGTATTTTCTACTCTAATATCATAGCTCTCTTTTACAAGATTGATATTTGGAACTTCTTCAGGATTCAAAGAAAATCTTTTTCCAGATTCTTCCTTCATGAAAATAATACTTTTTACATCCAAATCACGTACAAAACCCATTTGAACCATTAATTCTGCGATAAATACGTGTTTGCCGGCCTCGTTCATTTCTTGTTGTTTATTCAAAACTTCATCAAGTTGTTCAATTGTCATTTTGCCAGCACGAATAAAATATTCACCTGTTCTGTATTTTCCTGCAATAAAACCTGCAATTGCTGCTACAAGTTTTGGAACAGCAGTTGAGAAAAATCCAGAAGTTTTACAGAAAGTAAAAGCTTTTGATACTTCTTCCATAGTAAAATTATTTTCAATAGCGATTTCAATTAATGACATGCCTTTTGAACAACAATTCAAAAATGAATAAATGCTTTCATCAAATTTAGATTCTTTTGTTAAAAGTTCATTCTGACCCAAATCAGATAATGCTGGTTTATAGATATGGAACAAATCGCCTTCTTCAACATCCAAAAACTCATTACTTAAATATGTATTTAAATCTTTTGATAAGTTAAGAAATATTGTTTGTTTAATCCACAAAGGAAAACCTAACATTTTTTCCATAAACCCAACAAATAAGCTCTTACTCATGAAATAATCCTTCTTTTATATGATAACCTTAATGCTATTATATCATAATATGTTATAAGTAAACATATGTAAAGGAAGCTTCACAAAATGGGCATGGACGGATTATCAATGTCAAATACAGGGGCTCTTAAAGAGTCTACTTCTGCTGACATGACCAGCAGAACCGAACAGACCATGCAAGCAGATCCAACTAACAATTCCAAACAAGTCCAAACCATGAGCACAAATCGTAGGGTTAAAGAAAAAGAGGAAGAAGAAGATAGCCCTAAAAAGAAAAAAAATGAAGAACAAGAAGAATTTGAAGACGGGCTTGCAGAACCACTTCCTGAAAATGAAGAAGTAGAAGAAGACATTGACCTAGAGGATTTTGAAAATCCTAACAAAGATTTTTATGTTAAACTTAATGCAAAAGATGATATAATAGAATTATACGACAGCTCAACTGATAGATTAATCGAGACCATATCTGGTACAGAGCTAGGTGAACTGATAAAAAAACTAAATATGGCGTCTGGTATTTTTGTAAACAAAAAGGTATAGAAATTGACAAATCCATACAACAAATACATAAAACAATATCAAACTAATAACATAACAACTGCAACTCCTGAAAAGCTAATGATTATGTTATTTGATGGTGCTATACAGTTTTTACAAAAAGCCAAAACTGCTATTGAAGAAAAAAACTATCAAGAACGTACCGCTAATATTGATAGCGCAAGAAAAATCCTTAGGGAGCTAATGCGCACAATTGATTTAGAAAACGGTAACGACGTTTCAAAACAATTATTCAGACTTTACAATAAAATGGCAATGAAGCTTATTAAAGCGAACGTCTCTAAAAACATATCACTTATTGATGAAGTTATAGAAGACCTCTCAAATATCCGTTGGGGATTTCAAAAAGCAATCGAAATTCAAACAGGCGTTGCTACGGTTGAAGAAGTTATGAAAGAACAAGCAGAAAGAAATCAATCTCATAACGAGGGATAGAACATGCAAGATGATAAGCAATTTGAACAATTAATTTTTCAATACGAACAGCTTATAAGTGGTTCACAAGAAATTCGAAGACTTATCGAAAACGAAGATTATGATAGCGCAATTACTATGATTAAAGGTAGAGAAGCGCTTTTCTTGAACTGCAAATGTATGCGCAGATACCTAGAATTTACAGAAGAACAAGAAAAAAAATTAGAAACCGTTTTAAATGAACTAAAAACTTTAGAGTTAGAAAACATAACACTAATTGAAACGGGTATGGCAGAAATAAGGACAGAGCTAAGAAAAACCCTTAAAACAGAAAAAATACAACAAGCATACGATTTTAATGAAAACCAAATGGGTAGCATTATAAACTACGCAGAGTAGCAAAACCCCGTCATTAAAGGCTTTTAGGTTTGCTCCAAAAGCAAACAATTTTATGTTGCAAAAAAGTAAAATGGCTACAATCCAAAGTATGAAAGTATTTCAAGAAAAAAAGTGCTTGCATTATTGATTTTTATTTGTATAATAGTTTTTGTAGAAATGAGAAAGGAGTTTTATCATGAACAAAGAAGAATTAGTACAAGAAATTTCAAAAAAAGCTAAAGTTACTCAAAAAGAAGCTAACGAAGTATTATCAGCTTTAATCGAAACAGTTGAAAAAACAGTTTCTAAAGGTAAAAAAGTTACTTTAGTTGGTTTTGGTACTTTCGAACCACGTAAGAGAGCTGCTAGAAATGGTAGAAACCCTCAAACTGGTAAAGAAATCAAAATCCCTGCTAAAACAGTTCCTGTTTTCTCAGCTGGTAAAAAATTCAAAGAAGTTGTTAACGGCAAATAGTTAGCACCTTTTAGAATGGTCTTAGAAGAGGATGGCTTTTTAGTCATCCTCTTTTTTGTTTTTTCTTACATAAAATGTATTATTGGAATATTAATTTTATTCTAATAATTATTAATTTCTTATTTCCACTTTCTTTTTCTTTATTTACGAGGCAAAGAAAAAGAAAGTGGAGTAAAGAAAAAGAAAGCACGTCATTGTTTTTTACGTCTTCGCTTTGCTCAGCCGTGTGTTTTAGTTCGGCTAAAGCCGAATCTCTTATGTTCGCTATTGTGCTACGCACACGCTCACAAATTGCCGAGCACTGTTTGAGCAAAGCGAGTTTGCGAGGCTAAAGAAATTGGACGTAGTCCAAAATTAAAAACTCAGCCGAACGTAGTGAGGATGATGAGAACTATTGCGTGTTTTTTCTTTCTTTGTGAAGGTTTCTTTCTTTTTGCCTCGCAAATAAAAAGAAAGAAACCTTCAAAGATAAAAGATTGCAAATAATACTTTTTATGTAAGAAAAAACAATATTTCATCAAATATTGTATAATATTTTTATGGATAATTTGGAACAAGTTAAAAAAGCTGTTGAAATTGAGGTCAAACACAAGTATATCAACATTAATGGAAAAAGCAGAAGCTTTTCTTCATTCATTTGTTCTGTATTACGTAATGAAATTCGACAAAACCCTCAAAACCCAAAATGGAAAGTACTTTTAGAGCATTTTGAACGGTATCATATGGAAACCGTACCTACAAGAAAAAAATCTTTAGAAAGATTTGTCGCTGTAATCAAGGCTGAATACATTGATACTCCTACAACAGAACCTCTTAACACTTCGGATAAAAAGCCAATTTCTCAAGCAGACGTAACGTATATCAAAGGCGTAGGGCCTAAAATAGCTTACTTGCTCAACAAATTGGGGATTTATACTGCCAACGATTTATTATACTATTTCCCTCGAAAGCATGTTGATTATTCAACTAGAACACGCATTCGAGACTTAGAAGAAGGCGTGGATACAACAATTTTTGGAACAATAAAAAATGTTGAAGCTTTTACTACAAAAAACAACTTAGGTGTTATAAAAGTACGGATTGCTGACGGTTCGGGGAGCATTTACCTAAACTTTTTTGCTTCAAAATCATCAAAATTTGTGCTTGAAAGAATGAAATCACAGTTCCCAAAAGGCTCTGGAATAATGGTCTCTGGAACTGCTAAATTTAATTCTTATGACGGCATGATGACTTTAGACAAACCTAGTTATTCATTAATGGATGACGAGGCTCTTGCTCCATCAAATTTAAACTTAGCAAGAATTGTACCAATTTATACAGTTAGCGAAAACCTTAATATAAAAACACTTAGGAAAGCAATTTTTAACGTTTTAGAAACATACGAATCAGAAATAGAGACTGTTTTACCTGATTTTATAATAAAAAAATATAACTTAATGGAAAAGAAAGAAGCACTTCGACAAATCCATTTTCCTGACAGCAAGGATAACTTAGATAAAGCGCGTTTTTCATTAGTTTTTGAAGAATTTTTCTTAATCCAACTAAAACTAGCAATTTTAAGAGAAGAAAACAACAAAAATCTTTCTTCCATCCCGCTTGAAATCAAGCGTGATGGGCTTGTTATGCGCTTCATTGAGTCTTTACCATTCAACCTTACAGAAGCCCAACAGAGAGCCGTCAATGAAATCTTAAATGACTTAAATTCAACAAAACCAATGCAAAGACTCCTTCAAGGTGATGTTGGAAGTGGCAAAACTGTTGTTGCTACAATTATGCTACTTGCTGCGATAGAAAACGGCTATCAAGCTGCAATTATGGCACCTACTGAAATCTTAGCGCAACAACATTTTTTAAATATGTCAAAATGGCTAATTCCTCTTGGAATAAGAGTTGAACTTTTCTTGGGTAGCATCGGCAAAAAACAAAGACGAATTGCAGAAACTAACTTAAGAAACGGTCAAGTCGATATTGCAGTAGGTACACACGCTTTAATCCAAGAAAACATCGAGTTTGCAAACCTTGGTGCTGTCGTAATCGACGAACAGCATAGATTTGGAGTCAAACAAAGACTTGCACTGAGAAGAAAATCTCAAAACCCACAAATTCTTACTATGACCGCAACACCAATCCCAAGAACGTTAGCAATTACACTCAATGGAGATTTGGATTTAACCATAATTGATGAGCTTCCGAAAGGCAGAAAACCAATTTTAACAAGCCTGACAACATCTCGCAAACAGATTGCAGATTTAATAAGAAAGGAAGTCTCTGAAGGTAGACAAGCTTATATCGTTTATCCTCTGATTGATGAGAGCGAAACGCTTTCTGCAAAAGCTGCAACCAAAGAAAAAGAACGTTGGGAAACAGAAGTTTTCCCTGAATACAAAATTGGACTTTTGCATGGCAAACTTAAAAATGATGAAAAAGAAGATGTTATGCAAAAGTTTAAAGATAAAGAATTTGACATTTTAGTTTCAACAACAGTTGTGGAAGTTGGCGTTGATGTTCCAAATGCAACCGTTATTGTAATTGAAAACGCAGAACGTTTTGGACTTTCACAATTACATCAGCTTCGAGGACGTGTTGGTAGGAGCGATTTGCAGTCTTATTGTTTATTATCCTCAAATACAAGAAACCAAGATACAAGAGCACGATTGGATATCATGACTCAGACAAATGATGGCTTTGTAATCGCAGAAAAAGACTTGCAAATTCGAGGCCCTGGGGAATTTTTAGGCACACGCCAAAGTGGTTTACCAGATATGATTATTGCAGATTTAGTTGCAGATTCTAAGATTTTAGAACTTGCAAGATCTGAAGCAATCAATTTTGCACACAACTATAGCATTGAAGAATTTCCACTACTAAAAACCTCTAAGGGATTGAATTTTGACGGAGATATTTTCAATTCGTAAACTTTTGTAAAATCACAACAAAATTATACTTTAAATTTTTACTAAAAGTTACAAACCTAGTACGTTTGATGGGTTGAAAACCGTATAAACATGATTTATAATGTATTATGACTACATGTAATGGAATAATTTAACTAAAAGGATTTAATCAATGTCAATATCATTTAGCGGTTTAGCATCAGGTTTAGATACAGCAGGCTGGGTAGAAGCTCTTGTTTCTGTGAAACAAGAAAAAATTTCTGCATTAAAAGTTGATTTACAAGGCATTAAAACAACAAAGAGCACTCTTAATGATACTCGTGCAGCTTTTAATTCTTTAAGAACTGCACTGGAAAAACTTACAGATGCTAAATTTGGTGGAAGTTTTGACTTATTTAGCCAAAATACTGCAAAATCTTCAAATGAAGATATTTTCACTGCGACAGTTAAACCAGGTGCAGCTAGACAAAGCTATGACGTTGTTGTACAACAACTTGCGACTTTCACAAAAGCAACTTCTTTAAATAGCGCAAGCGCAGTCGCTGATGACAACACAATCCTTTCACAATTAGGCATAACAGAAGGTTCGCTTACTGTTTATGTAGACGGCGTAAAAACAGCTGTAAATATAGAAAAAGACGACACACTAGGTGAACTTAAATCTCAACTTGCTGCTGCTGGTATTAAAGCAGAAGTTGATGAATTAGGCGTATTAAATTTAACTGCATACAATGAAGGTGAAACTATTAATGTTGGTGCGACAACTGACACAACTAATTTCTCTTCACTAATTGGCTTAAAGAAAAATGAAGACGGTAGCTACGCTTCAACAAATTCATTATTTAAAGCAACTACTGCAACATTATTAACATCAGAAAATTCTGGTTTTGGGGAACAAATCAAAGCTGGAACATTCACTATTGGTAATGCGACATTTACTATTGATGAAAAAACAACACTTTCTTCATTGATTTCACAAATAAACAATAGTGATGAAGCTCAAGCAACTGCATACTGGGATGATGCAACTGGCAAGCTTTCTATCACATCAACAACAGAAGGAGCTTCTTACATCAATATTGAAGCTGGAACAAGCAACTTTACTGATGTTATGGGACTAACTCAAACTGAACGTGATGAAAATGGCAACATTGTTTCTTCAAAAATGTATACAGAAGCTCAAGAATTAGGCCAAAACGCAATGCTAACAGTAAATGGTACTAGTATTACATCTACGTCAAATACTATTACTTCTGATATATCAAGAATTGAAGGCGTTACAATAAACCTAAAACGAGCTAGCACAGAAGAAGACGGCATAACTAAGCTTGATGTTACTCAAAACACTACTGATTTAGTTGATGCAGTGAAATCTTTTGTTAACGCATACAATGATACACTTGCCAAAGTTGAAGAAGTAACTGCACAAGGCGCAGATTTACACGGCGAAACATCTCTTACAAGCTTAACAAGAACACTTAGAAGCTATGCAACAAGCAGTAACGATTCTAATGGCGGTGCTTTTAGATTGCTTTCTCAGTTAGGTATTTCTGTAAGTGCAGCTGACGGCTCAAATATTTCAACATCAAATACTAGCAAATTAGAATTTAATGAAGATGTATTCTTGAAAGCGCTAGAAGAAGATCCGGCTTCTGTTCAAGCAATGTTAGCTGGCGACAACGGTGCTTTCAATATGATGGAAAATACAGTTGAGATGTCATTAAAAGCTTCTGTAGGTTTCTTTGATGTAAAACAAAAATCATTAGATAATGATATTAAAAAATCCGAAGAAAAAATCACTAAACAAAATAGCAAAATTGAAGTATACAGAAAGCAACTGGAAGACAAATTCTCAAATATGGAGTTAATGATTGCACAAATGCAGCAAAATTACAGTTCTTTCTTAGCTTAGGCTAAAGAAAACGGAAAATATAAATAAAAGAGGCGGGTTGCGAATGCAACCCGCCTCTAAATTCATTTCAAGCTGGTAATTATATCAGCCAACCCAATATATTTACCCCTATGCTTTGTCCTTAATCTCTTTCAAGATATTTTCAACAAATTCATCAACGTTTATTGTTCCAACTTGGCCTACACCACGTTTACGAACAGCTACTGAATTTGCTTCGATTTCTTTATCACCAATTACACAAACATAAGGAACTTTTTTACCTTGTAAAGATTCTCTTATTTTGTAATTCATTGATTCAGATCTATCGTCTAAGTTTACTCTAATACCTGCTTCACGCATTTTTTTGTAAACAGCTTCAGCAAAATCAAGATGTTTTTCATTAGAAATAGGAACGATTGACACTTGAGTTGGTGCTAACCAAGTTGGGAACGCACCTGCATAGTGTTCAATCAAGATACCGTGGAATCTTTCCATAGAACCGAAGATAACCCTATGAAGCATAATAGGAGTCTTCATAGAACCATCTCTGTCTTGATATTTAATATCAAATCTTGCAGGCAAGTTGAAGTCAAGCTGAATTGTAGCACACTGCCAAGTTCTACCCAAAGCGTCTTTAACTTTGAAGTCGATTTTTGGTCCGTAGAATGCGCCATCGCCTTCATTAATCTCGTATACCATTCCACGTTTATCCATTGCTTCTTTAAGACCAGCTTCAGCAATTTCCCAGTTCTTTAATTCGCCAACATAGCTTTCAGGACGAGTTGATAATTCAACTTCGAAATCCATTTTGAAGATAGCCATTGTATCAGCTACGAAGTTTATGATTTCATTAATTTCATCAACTAATTGCTCAGGTGTACAGAAGATATGAGCATCGTCTTGAGTGAAGCCTTGTACACGAGTTAGACCTGCTAAAGCTCCTGATTTTTCTTTTCTGTATACTGTTCCCAATTCAGCCATTCTCAATGGTAATGAGCGGTATGAATATCTGTTTGCTTGGTAAATCATGATATGGAACGGACAGTTCATAGGTTTTACTACAAATTGTTCATCAGAATCTTCATCTTTTTGAACAAAGAACATGTTTTCTTTGTAGTGATCCATATGACCAGAAATTTCCCATAATTTAGATTTAGCGATTTGTGGAGTATGAACTGTTACATAGCCACGTTTGCGGTGTTCACTTCTCCAGTAGTTTTCGATTTCTTCTCTTACTACAGCTAAGTTTGGATGCCATAGAACAAGACCGCCACCGACTTCTTCACGAGTTGAGAACAAGTCTAATTGTGTACCAAGTTTTCTATGGTCACGTTTTTCAGCTTCTTCAATAAATGTTAAATAAGCTTGTAAATCTTCTTTATTCCAATAAGCAGTCGCATAGATACGTTGAAGCATTTTGTTCTTTTCATTACCACGCCAGTAAGCTCCTGCAACTTTTAGAAGCTTAATTGCGTTACCTTTAATGTAAGAAGTATTTGGAATATGTGGACCTGCACAAAGGTCGTTAAACAAAACATTTCCGTCCTTGTCTTTTGTTAAATAAAGAGTCGGATTATCGTTTCTGTGTTCTTCCAAAAGTTCTGCTTTGTAAATTTC
>JAZNBJ010000068.1:0-17852 GCA_045586965.1 Candidatus Gastranaerophilaceae bacterium
AACCCTCTTGCATATTGTGAAGGAGGTTTCTTAGGTGGTAATTTAGGTATTCATGATAAGATTAAACCGTTATTAAAATCAGCAACTGCATCATTTGGTATTACTGCGTTGAATGAGTTGCAACAATTACACAATGGCAAATCTCTAGTTGAAGACGGAGCTTTTGCTATCGAAGTAATGGAATATATTAACAAAAAAGTTAATGAGTTCAAAAAAGAAGACGGTAATTTGTACGCACTTTACGGAACACCTGCTGAAAATCTTTGTGGTTTGCAAGTTCAACAATTCCGTAAAAAATATGGCGTTGTGGCAAATGTTTCTGACAGACCATATGTTTCAAACAGTTTCCACTGCCATGTAAGCGAACAAATTGGGCCAATCCAAAAACAAGATTGCGAAAAACGTTTTTGGGATTTATTAAACGGCGGTAAAATTCAGTATGTAAAATATCCTATTGATTATAATACAGAAGCTGTTGAAACATTAATCTTAAGAGCTATGGATTTAGGTTTCTATGAAGGTGTTAACCTTTCTCTATCATACTGTGATGATTGCGGACACCAAGAGTTAAATATGGATGTATGTCCAAAATGCGGTAGCAGTAACCTTACAAAAATTGATAGAATGAATGGTTATCTATCTTATTCAAGAGTAAAAGGTGATACTCGTTTAGCGAAACACAAAATGGATGAAATCGCTGATAGAGTTTCAATGTAGATATAATAAAAAGGAGGTTTTAAGACCTCCTTTTTTATTACATAAAATTTTTGACTATGGTTAGTTTTTATTTTATATGATTTTATTTGTACTTTTCTGTTCTTTTATTTGCGAGGCAAAAGAACAGAAAAGTACCAAAAGAAAAGAAAAACACGCTTTTAACCTATAAGCTTCGTCGATATTAATCGACTCCGCAAGAAAAGTGATGTGGGGTTTGGTCAATTTTATAAACTTTTATTACATAAAAATTTTGATTAGGGTTAGTTTTCTTCTTCTGCTTGATAATAAATATCAAATTCTTCGCAAGGGTCTTCACTTGCAGCTGTTAAAATATATCCATCAAGCTCAAAGTTCGCAGTAGACCCGTATTCACGATCTTTGCCAAGTTTGTATAAAGCTTCGTATTTTGTCCATTCGTCGTAAAATTCGCCCAAAGTATTTGCTTCAAAATTCATTCTTTCAGCGATTGATTGAAATTCTCTTAATTTAATTTGTTCAACATCAATCCCACAATTTGAGTCAGAAAAAGCTATTACAATTAATTCACCGCTATGGCTGATTGAAAAATATTTTCCACCATCAACTAGCATTGGTTTTCCATTATCAAAAACAATTTCTCTGCTTTCTATTCCATAGACTTCTTCTAAAAATTTGTCCACTAAAAGATAAGAAAGACAATGGATTTTACGTTTTTCTTCTACGGATATGTCTTTTTTTTGATAATGTTTTAATGTTTCTTCTGATACTTTCTCAGCGTTGTTAATATTTATAATAAAAATTTCCATATAGTTATAATAACATATTTTACAAAAAAGCGAAGCCCCTTTGAACTTCGCTTTAATGTAATAAAAAATATTAATTGGCAAAAGGTATTGTAATAATGTATTTGTCGCCTTTTTTCTCTTTTGTCATTTCATCAATTTTCAAATTGTCATCTAAATAATAAGCTTGAGAAAATTTTATAATTTTTTCATTGCCGTGATATTTTTTATCAAGCTCACCACTAACGGTCAAGATTCTGTCTTCTACATTTACTCCAATTCCGTTTTCGTCACCGTCAAAAGGTTTTAAGTCCACAATGACTTTGTATTCATTAGCTTCTCTGACTAAATTTACTAACATAGGACGCATTTTGGGTTCAAAAGGATTTTCCATAAGTTTATTTTCATAGTTTTCAATTCTGTGGGCATCTTTTTGAACCATTTTTTCCATTCGTTGAATTTGATAAATTGGATCAGTCATTTTGTGAACCATAATTTCCATAACCAAGTAGAATGCTAAAAATGCAATAATAAAAGTCATAATAGCAGTTGCTAAAATTCTTAACCAGTGATGTTTTGTGCTCTCTTCTAACATAAAATCTCCTTTCATTGAAGATTAAAAATCTTCTTCTTACTCGAATATTAAATATAATCATAGACACTAAAACAATAGCCGAACTGGTGGTACAACTAGGTGATATTCGGAAAATCAAAGTTAGGGATTTTATAATTTTGTGTATCTAAATTTAATAATTGCTCAAATTCATCACCTAAATAGTTTTCTTCTAAACCGATAATTGGAAAATCAACTGTGTTAGCTAAATTTAAAACTTTTATATCGTAATTTATTCCTAAAACTTTTACCTTAGCTTTGGATGCAACTAAATTGGCATGAAATCTCATTCCTACTAAGTATTCGAGCTCAGAAAGTGTTTTTATTGCATCATTTATAGATAGGTTTTTGTAAATTTTGGTTTTAATTTCTTTTTTATTCAATATTTTTTCAAATTTTTCTAAAAGAGGTAAATCTATTGAATCTTGGAGTGAAATCAATTTAATTTCTTCGCTTTTAAAATATTTTTCAATTTGTTCAGCTAGTCTGTATAAAAAATTATCGTTCACAGAATGAAAATCTCTTAGTTGAACTCCAATTCCTTGATGTAGATGCTCATTTACTTCTATTCCAAAAACAGGATCAGCAACAAGATCTGATAAAATTCCCATTTCAGATAACAAATTTTGTGATTTGCTATCCCTAACTGTTATTTTATAACATTTTTTTAAAACTTGTTTTGTTAAAAATTTCCCCAATTTTGTTCTAAACGGAGTAAATCCCTGTGCAAAAATTATAACTTTTTTCTTAAAAATTAATGCAGAAGTGATGACAGCTAAATAATACAAAAGACTTTTTAGACTTGTAATATCTTGCAAAAGGCTTCCGCCACCTGAAATTAGGACATCTGTTTTTTTGACTGCAGATAAAAATTTAAACATTCCAACTGATTTTACATTGTATAATTTTGCAGTTTTTTCAGGGTTAGAAGATAGAAGCACAATTTCTTCAGCATTAAGTGATTTTAGGTGAGATGTCAAAACGCTTGCAATTGCTTCATCTCCAAAATTATCAAATCCAATGTATCCCGATACTAGGAATTTTGTCATTAAATTTTCTCCAAAACGGTTTCTTTATAAGGAATTGATTGAATTGCACCATAATTTTGGGTTTGTAGACCAGAAACAACTGATGCAAATTTAGCAGCATCACTAGGTGCATAGCCGTTTGTAAGTGCATACAAGAATCCGCCGTTAAATACATCACCAGAAGCGGTTGTATCAATAGCTTTTTGAGTATTATAAAACTCTGTAAAGCTGATATCGCCATTATAGCCTGTGTAATATCCGTTATCAATGTGTGATTTAACAACTACAATTTTTACACCTTTATCCCAGAAATAATGAATAATTTTATCAATCGATTCGATTTCATAAAGCTTAAATGCGTCATTTTTCAAGCTTAAGAATAGAACGTCTGTTAATTCAACAATTTCTTCAAAATATTCTTTTGTATCTGTTGAGTTCATAAAACAAGATGTATAATTTGGATCGTAAGCTGTTAATACATCGTTTTCATTTGCAATTCTGAAACTTTCTCTAACCAGCTCTCTTGAACTTGGAGAAAGTGATTGTACTACACCTGTTGAATAGATGAGTTTTAGTTTTTTGATTATATCTTCAGTAATATCTTCAATAGAGAGCTTTGTAGCAGCAGTTTTTCTTTTGTAATACAAAACTTCTTTGTTTTCTAAAGTATGAGATACAATATACATGCCGTTTTGTTCATCATTCATTTTTATAAGAGAAGTGTCTATGTTCTCTTTTTTTAAAGCTGACATAATGAATTCGCTAAAGCCATCGTTACCTATTTTAGTCAAGTATGTAACGTTGCTGCCTAATCTGGCTAAAGTTACGGCAGTGGTAACAGTATCGCCACCAAAATATTTGTTTAGCGTTGAAGTGTCTGCTAATGAGCCGTTTGCAGAAAGTTCAATTAAGCACTCACCAATAACAGCAATATCTATTTTTTGTTCCATGATGCAAAATCCCTAACTTCGTTTAAGATTTCTTTTGTTCTATCTGTAATTTCTTTTGCAGTAAATTCTTGGTAAAAATCTCTGCCTACTCCTACAGCCTTTGCCCCTGCGTTTAAGTATGATACTACGTCACGCAATTTAATATTTCCTGTTGGCATTAGATTTAAGAAAGGCATTTGTCTAAGTATACTTTCAATATATTCTACTCCGCCCATTGCTTCTGCAGGGAATATTTTGATTAAAGGTATTCTTGATTTCCAAGCAGAATAAGCCTCGTTAGCAGTAGAAGTACCTGCAATAAAAGGAATTTTTAAGTTTTTAGAAATTTTAACCAAATTCATATGAAAAATTGGTGATGCAAAAAGTTTTGCACCGTTTTGGAATGCAAAATCTGCTTGAGTAGCTGTAATGATTCCACCAGCACAAACAGTCGCATATTTAGAAACTTCTTTTATTGCTTCGTAAATTTCTATATTTTCTACATTGATTTCTAAAACATTAACCCCGCCATCTATCATTGCTTTTGCTATTTCTACAGTTCTTTCCGCATCTTTGCAACGAATAATCGGATAAATTTTATTTTCAGCTATTGTATGTAAATAATTTTCACTCATTTGTATGTGTCCTTTTCATTAAAAATATTATATCATAGATAAGTGAATAAGTGATTAAGTGAATAGGTGAAAAATGGGCAGAATTAAATTAATACTTTCAAGTTTGATAGTAATTTTTGCTTTTGTATTTGTTTTTTACTTTACGTACAATACAATTGAGCCAAGAGCTTATGACATCATGACCAAGTACGTATTAATAGAAAAGCTTCCGTTTGATCACAATAAAAAAGTTCACGGAAGTGATGATATTGTGCTCGTAGTAATTGATCAAAAATCTTCTGAAAAATATCGTTGGCCATGGAAAAGAGAGCTATATTGCAATCTTTTTAATTATTTTTATTATTATGCAAAAGAAAAAGTAATTGTTCACGATACAATAATGGGAGCGCTTGATAGAGATAATCCAGAGTCAGATAGACGTTATTTTAGAACTTTGAAAAAGTTTGATAATTTGATAACAGGTTTTATGCCAAGTACATCCAAGTGGAGTGATGAAAAATTCGGCGAAGCTTTCGATAAAAATTTTGTAAAATATAGTGTTAATGCGACCTCAAAAGTCGATTTGTATCCTACTTTCAAAAGTATTGTCGTGATGCCCAAAGAATATATGGATTCTGTTGAACATTTGGGATCTGTGCTAATACCACCAGGCTTTATAAATGGTAATATTTCAAAGTATGCTTTAGATGAGGTTACCCGTAACCAATCATATATAGTACAGTATAAGGATAAATATTATCCTTCTTTGCCTTTGGAAACTTTCTTATATTTAAATAATAATCCACACATTGTTGTGACAAATAATTCAATGAAATTTCCAGAATTGAAGTATGAAATAAAACATGTTAATAACAATTTTTTTATTTCATCTCCAGTAAAATTTTATAAGCCTTATGATACCTATTCACATAAATCATATTCAGCAATTGATATAATGGATTCTTATGAAGCATTGAGATTAGGCAAAAAGCCACTAATTGATCCTAATGAATTTAAAGATAAAATAGTTATTGTTGGTGCAAATGTTATTGCAGGTGAAGGCTTGAATGATAACAAGGGATCTTCTGTGTTGAAAAAACATCCAGGAATCGATCTTCAAGCAACTGCAATAGATAATATTATTCACAAGGATTTTCTTAAAGTCGTACCAATGTGGTTTAATATCTTGATTACAATTTTAGGAATGTTATCTGTATATTTATTTATACGCCTTTGTACTTTAACAAAAACTATTATAAGTACTTTGTTAATAATTTCGGCCTATCTATTTTTATCCGTTTGTTGTTTTTACTTTGGCTGTGTAATAAATGTTATCACTCCAATTGTAATGTTTGTTTTAACAACGGTTTTAGCTTATACACATAAATTTATTCTTGAAAACAGAAGTAAAGAAAAAGTTAAGTCTGCGATGGGTAAATATATGTCTCAAGACATTATGAAGCGTATTGTGCAAAACATTGACAACCTTGGCCTAGGTGGGAAAAAATCAGTTGTAACAGTGCTTTTTGCTGATATAAGAGGCTTTACATCTATGAGTGAACAAATGTCAGCTCAACAAGTTTCTGAAATTTTAAATGAGTATTTTACAGAAATGGAGCCTATTATCAGTAAATATAATGGCGTTATTAATAAATTTATTGGCGATGCTGTTATGGCAATTTTTGGAGAACCAATTCAGGATAAAAACCATGCGCAAAATGCTGTAAAATGTGCTTATGCAATGCTTACAAAGGTTAAAGAGTTGCAGAAAAAATGGATAAAAGAGGGTAAGCCAAAAATTGAAATTGGCGTTGGGATAAATACTGGAGAGGTTTTTGTTGGCAATATTGGTTCAATCAATCGTATGGAATATACAGTTATTGGCGATACTGTAAACCTTGCAAGTAGATTGGAAAGTTATAATAAAATATATAAAACAAAATTACTTATAAGCTCAACAACTTATGAGGAAGTGAAAGGTTACACTGACGTAATCAAAATTTCTGATGTTCAAATTAGAGGCAAAGCCAACAAGATGGACATATATGAAGTCTTAAAAGTAAAAATGGATTAATAAGCTATAGTGCTTAGAGTTTTATTAATTTCAGCTTCAAGGTGTTGAATATCACTATTGTTTTGTATGACAAAATCGCATTTAGGAATTTTTTCTTCCTCTTTAATTTGCGCAGAAATTCTTTTAAGAGCTTCTTCTTCGCTAAAATTATTGCGTTTCATTAATCTTTCTAGACGAATATTTTCGTTAGCAGAAATAAATATAACTTTATCAAAAAGGTTATTAAATCCGCTTTCAAAAAGCTGAGGAACAGAGATGAAAACTATTTTCTCATCAAGTTTAAAAATCTTTAAAATTTCCTCTTTTACTTTTGGGTGAATGATGGTTTCTAAAACTTTTAACTTTTCAGGATTGGAAAAAACAATTTTTGCAATTTCTTTTCTGTCAGTTGTTCCAAAAGTCTTTTTTACTTCTGGGCTGGTTTCTAGTATTTGATGCGCAATTTTATCAGTGTCAAAAACTTTATAGCCTAATTTTTGCAAGTGATTTTCTACTGCAGATTTTCCTGAAGCTATATTTCCTGTAATTGCGATTTTTAACATTTACTTATCCCTTATTTGCTTCTCTCTTGATTTTGGCTAAATATCCTTTTAGTTCTTTAACGTGTTTTGGTTTCATTGCTTTAATTTGACCTTTTTTAAGTCCTTCTAAAGTTATTGTTCCGTGCTGAACACGTTTTAGAGAAATAACTTCGTAGCCTAATTTTGCGAACATTTTACGGATTTGACGATTAATACCTTGGTGCAAAGTTACTTGCAGAGTTGAAGACTTGTTTGTAAGTTCAATTGGCAAAACTTGAGCATAAGCAATTTTCTTCTCGCCTGTATCGGTTTCGATTTCAAGGCCATTATACATCATTTCACCTTCTTCAGGAGTAAGTTTGCCATTGATATTTACGAGATAAATTTTTGGAACTTTTATTGACGGATGTGTCATTTCATTAATCAGCTCGCCGTCAGTAGTCATAATAATAAGCCCAGTTGAGTCCTTATCAAGTCTTCCAACGGGTTTAAGTTTTTTTAACTCAGGCGGAATTATGTCGTAAATTGTCTTTCTACCTTTTTCGTCTTCAGCAGTTGTAATATATCCTGCAGGTTTATAAAAACGATAATATTCGTTTTTGAGTGGTTTTAAAATTTTACCTTCTATGGACACTTTGTCTTTTGGACCAACTTGAAAACCAAGCTCTTTAATGATTTTGCCGTTAACAACAACGTCACCATTTTCAATATATTCATCTGCTTTTCTACGTGAACAAAAGCCTGATGAAGCAATAAATTTGTTTAATCTTTGCATTATTCCATAGCCTCTTCGAGTTTTGTTTTTAATTGTTCAGGAATTCTTCTGTATAATTTACCTTGGTTATTTACTGCAACTACATCAAAGTCTGCAAGAATATAAACTTGCTCAGTATCTCTGTTTTTAATTGTTTGAGAAAAAGTTACACATAGCGGTGTAAGTTTAGAAATCCAAGTCTCTACAACTAAAACATCATTAAGTTTTGCAGAAGCTTTGAATTTAACATTCATGTTTGCAACAGGTAGTGCAATGTCTTGTTTTACAAGCTCAGCTAGGTTGAAGCCCAATGCTTCTGAAAAATCGCAACGACCTTTTTCCATCCATCTTAAATATGCACCGTGCCAAACAACGCCGTAAGCGTCTGTATCTGCGTAATAAATATTTGTTTCGAAAATGTTTTTCATTGTTTACCCCTTCTACTCTTTAAGGTATAATCTAATTGTATCATGATTTTAAAAAGAGGATGCTTTTATGAAGATTAATATAGCTCTTGCAATTAGCCGAGATTGGTTTGAGTATGCTGTAGTTACTGCTACATCTATTCTTGAAAATTCTAATTCTCAAGACGAGTATTGTTTTTATATCTTGTCAAATGGCTTTTCTGACGAAGAGAAAGATTTATTTCTAAAGCTTAAAAAATTGCGTGATGTGGATTTTAAATTTATAACTTTGGACGATTCGTATTTTGATGATGCAATTCATGATTGGCTAGGTGTTTCAGCATCATATCGTTTGCGTTTACAAACATTCTGTCCGGAAGACAAGGTTTTGTATATGGATTCTGATATTGTTGCATTGAAAGATCTTTCAGAGCTATTTAATACAGACATTTCTGATTATTACGTGGCAGCAGTTGAAGATAAATCAGGTCATATGATGAGATGTCGGATAAAATCTATAAAGGAAGGTGAACCTTTCTTCAATAGTGGCGTGCAATTGATTAATTTAAATAAATTCCGAGAAAATAATGTAGAAGAAAAGTTTATGGAAGTTCTGCGCTCTCACGGAATTTATACTGACCAAGATGCAATGAATGATGTATGTTATGGAAATATATTGTCTTTGCCATTGAAATATAATATTGTGCCATGTGAAGAATATAAACATAGAAGAGAAGAAGCTGTTGAGGCAATTGCTGATCCAGTACTACTGCACTATTGGTCAAAGCCTTGGCAAGCTTCAACAAGGGTAAGCCGTTATAATGATTGGTATAAATACAAGGATATATACGATAATTTATAAAAAAAAGGAGTAGTTATGAGATTTTTACACACAATGATAAGAGTTAATGATATTGAAAAATCTTTAAAATTTTATACAGAAGTTCTTGATATGGAACTAGACCACAAAAAAAGACTAGACGATTGCTGGTTATATTTTTTGAATGATAAAGAAAAAACTTGTCAAATTGAACTTACATACAATGATGATACACCAGAAGGTGGCTATCAAGTTGGGAATGGTTTTGGACATTTTGCTTTTGCTGTTGATTCGTTGGATGAATTTACTAAAAAAATTGAAAAATTAGGCTATGAATACTTATATGAACCCTTCGATTTGAACGGTAAAGGAACCAGAATAGCGTTTGTCCAAGACCCTGATGGATATGAGATAGAACTTATTGAAAAGGTTGTTTGGTAGGGCTTTTTGGGGGTTATTGCCCTGAAAAACAGTTTGTGGTAATATCGTAGTAAATCAGATAGTATATACACGACATAAAGGAGTATTTATGATTTCAGTAAACGATTTAAAAAATGGCTTGACTCTTGAATTAGACAACGGACTTTGGTCTGTAGTTGAATTCTTACACGTAAAACCTGGTAAAGGTGCAGCGTTTGTTAGAACAAAGCTTAAAAACGTTGAAACAGGTAACGTTTTAGAAAAAACTTTCAGAGCAGGCGAAAAAGTTGCAAAAGCTATGCTTAATCGCAAAGAAATGCAATATCTATATAAAGCTGGTGAAGAATTTGTTATGATGGATTTAGAATCATATGAACAACTTCAACTTACTAAAGATCAAGTAGGTGACGGCGTTAAATATATGAAAGAAGACATGATTGTTCAAGTATTAATGCATGATACAAAAATTATCGGTGTTGATATCCCAGCTCACGTTGAGTTAGCAGTTGTTGACACACCTCCTGCTGAAAAAGGAAACACTGCTCAAGGTGGTACAAAACCTGCTACTTTAGAAACAGGTGCAGTTGTTAACGTTCCATTCTTTGTATCAAATGGTGATGTAATCAGAGTTGACACCAGAAGCAACGAATACTTGGATAGAGTATAATTAGAAGTCGTTAAGGCGCTAGGACGTTAAGACGTTAGGTTCTTTTAATTAATGAACTTAAAGTCTTAAGGACTTAAAGTCTTAACGACTTTATAATAAGGAGTAATACAATGAAATTTGAAATAGATTATATAGAAAAACTAGCTAAAATCATTGCAGATAATGAATTAACAGAAATTTCATTAGAAGATGGTGAACAAGCAATTACAATTAGAAAAGACTTAGCAGAAGTTGTTACAACTGCGGTTGCTCCTGCAGCAGCTCCTGCTCCAGTTGTTTGTCAAACAACTGTTAATACACCTGTTGCTGAAGTTGCAACTGAAGCGCCAAAAGGTAAAGCTATAACTTCACCGATGGTAGGTACTTTCTACGCTGCTCCATCACCTGATGCAGAACCGTTTGTAGAAGTTGGTAAAACAATTTCTGAAGGCGATGTTGTATGTATCGTTGAAGCAATGAAATTAATGAATGAAATCAAGGCTGAACATTCAGGTAAAATTACACAAATTTGCGTAAGCAATGGCGATCCTGTTGAGTTTGGTCAAGTATTGATGTATGTAGAATAAGAGATGTTAAGACGTTATGGCATTAAGACGCTAAGTTCTTTTACATTAATGAACTTAACGACTTAAAGTCTTAAGGCCTTAATGGCTTTTGAGGGAAAATTATGTTTAAAAAGGTTTTAATAGCCAATAGAGGTGAAATAGCGGTTAGGGTAATTAGAGCTTGTAGAGAATTAGGTATCCCTACAGTTGCAGTATATTCTCAAGCAGATGCGAAGTCTTTGCATGTTAGACTTGCAACTGATGCATATTGCATAGGGCCTGCTCCAAGTGGAGAAAGCTATTTAAATATTCCTGCGATTATCACAACAGCAATTATGACTGGTTGTGATGCAATTCACCCAGGTTATGGTTTTATGTCTGAAAGAGCTGATTTTGTTGATATTTGCGATCAACATGGTATTAAATTTATCGGGCCTTCAGCTGAATCTATGAGAAAAATGGGTGATAAAGCTACTGCAAGAAGAACAATGATTGAAAATAATGTTCCTGTAACACCTGGTACAGGTATTTTAAAAACAGTTGAGGAAGCTAGAGAATTTGCTCACAAAGCGGGATATCCAATCATACTTAAAGCTACTGCTGGTGGTGGCGGTAAAGGTATGAGAATTGTTCGTTCTGATGATGAATTAGAATCAAATATGACATTATGTCAGCAAGAAGCTCAAAAATTCTTTGGTAACCCAGGGGTTTATGCAGAAAAATTCCTTGAAAACCCTCGCCATATTGAAGTACAAATTCTAGGTGACTCTTTCGGCAATGTAATTCACTTAGGTGAAAGAGATTGCTCTATCCAAAGAAGACACCAAAAGCTTTTAGAAGAAGCACCAAGTCCTGCAATTGATGAAAAAACAAGAGCAGAAATGGGTGCTGCAGCAGTTCGTGCAGCAAAAGCTATTAAATACGAAGGCGCTGGTACTTGTGAATTCTTGCTTGACCACGACGGTAAGTGGTACTTTATGGAAATGAATACACGTGTTCAAGTAGAGCATTGTGTAACAGAAATGATTTCTCAAGTGGATATCGTGAGGGAACAAATCCGTGTGGCGGCGGGAAAAGCTTTGAACTACACACAAAATGACATTGTTCTTAAAGGCCACGCTATTGAATGTCGTATTAACGCAGAAGATCCAGAGAACGGTTTTATGCCAAGTCCAGGAACAATTGATGCATATCTTGCACCTGGTGGCTTTGGTGTAAGAGTTGATTCTCATTCTTATGCTGGATACAAAATTCCACCTTATTACGATTCAATGATTGGTAAATTGATTTGTTGGGGTAGAACTCGTAACGAAGCAAGACGTAGAATGTATCAAGCTTTGAAAGAATATGTTATTCTTGGTGTTAAAACAACAATTCCGTTCCACCAACAAATTGTTGAGGACGAAGTCTTTATTAGCGGTCAATTTAATACTGGATTTATCGAAGATTTTTACAAAAGAAACGGTAAAGAATTTAAATAATAGTGAGCAAGGGGTAAATTTGATTGGTTTATCCCTTGTTTTAAATAAAAGGAGCGTATATGAAAAAAATTTTAATAGCTTTATCTTTAATCTTACCTTTAGCAGCGTTTGCTGATGACTTAGGCTTAAATGCTCCTCAGTGGAAAGATTTTGCTCCAAAAACTTTTGTTGATGTTCAAGAGCCAAAAGGTTTGGGTAAATTTAATGTAACTGCAAAATATTGGTATGAACGCAGAATAGCGTTTGAGGAAGGTATTGCTGAATGTCAAACTATTGAAGCTTATGACGAAAGATTTACTTGCTATGAATCTTTAAAAGTAAAACAATTTAAAGAAAATACAGATTACAATGCAAGGATTGAAGCTCAAAGACAAGCAAGTGCTAGTATACCTGAGATGAGTGATAGAACTGATAATATGTTGCAATTGAATAATTACGTAAATACATATACTCGTTTTATGCCAAATGAATTACGATAAAATCTTTGGTAATAGTGATATTGAAAAAAAATCTTTAACATGTATCATGAAAATGTTCTTATTAACAAGAACAAAATATTTAATTTAAAAAGGAGAAAAAAGATGAACGTTATTGTAGAAGATTCTTGTATTGCATGCGGCGCTTGCGAATCAATTTGCGACGCTGTATTTTCAATCGAAGATAAAGCTGTAGTTAATGCTAGTGCAGTTGAAGCTAACGCTGATGCTGTTAACGAAGCAGCAGCAGCTTGCCCTGTTTCAGCAATTATCGTTGAATAGTCAAATTTTTGATAAAAAGGAGCGAAGTTGTTATAACTTCGCTCCTTTTTTTATTTTTTTCGGAAACCTTTATTTGTTGAAATAGATCTTCCAATTGACTCAAATTTTTCTTCTAATTGTTGACGAACTTGGAACTCGTCATCATTTACCCCCGCTTTATTTGGGTAAATTTCATATTTTTTACGATTACATATGTCTGAAACATTAGGCATAACAACGTTTGCACCACTTTGAAGTGCAATTAATCTTCCGTTTGGAATTATTGTCTCCATCGCTGTCGTTGCTGGAATATTTATATTTGGCAGATTTATTCTTGTAAGCGCCATAACCTTCAAAGCAAGCCAAAAATCTCCTTGTTTTTCGTTTTTTAAAGGTGTTTGATTATGTGGAATAAATGGCCCAATTCCAATCATATCAGCATCAATTTCTTTAAAGAATAAAATATCATTTGCTAATGATTCTATTGTTTGATTTGGTAATCCAACAAGACATCCTGTACCAACTTCGTAGCCAAGGATTTTTAAATCTTCAAGACAACGCACACGGTTTTCAAAACTAGCATTTGGATGCATTTTTTCATATAGGTCTTTATCCGTTGTCTCAATTCTTAAGAGAAATCTATCAGCTCCAGCTTCACGATAAGCTTTATACTCATCATATGTTTTTTCACCAATACTAAGAGTCAAAGCGACATCTAGTTCTTTAATTGATTTGATAATATCGCATAATTTACCTGAATAATAATTATCATCCTCGCCTGATTGAAGAACGATTGTGCGATAGCCTAAATCAACTGCTTTTTTAGCAGAAAAAAGAATTTCTTCTTTAGAAAGTCTATATCTCTCGACTTCTTTGTTAGGCGAACGAAGACCACAATAAAAACACTGCCGTTTACAGATATTAGAAAACTCTATTAAGGCTCTTAGGTGTATTTCATCACCAATATTTTCATGACGAACTCTATCGGCTTCTTTAAAAAGCCAATCGTTTTTATAGTTATCAGATAAAATGTCGATTATTTCTTGTTTGTTCATTTTTGCCCCTCACCCGAGCTTCGCTCACCCTCTCCCGCAAGGGGCGAGGGAAATAAAATTATTCAAAAATCTCTAAAGATCTTTCTAAAATCCCATTCATATAAGCAATTGCCATGCCGTAATTTACTATTGGAATGTTTTGTTCACTTGCTTTTTGGAGTCTTGATTTCATTTCAGCCTCGTTAAGCATACAACCACCACAATGAACGATTAGAGCGTATTCACTTAAATCTTGAGGGAATTCTCCGCCTTGAGTGAATTCAAAATCAATATTTTTGCCTGTGTATTTTTTTATCCAATTAGGAAGTTTAACTGTTCCAATATCGTTGCATTGTCTATGATGAGTACAGCCTTCTGAAATCAAAATTTTATCTCCATCTTTAAGCTCAGATATCTTTTTAGCACCATTTACTAAAACATCTAATTCGCCTTTATAATTCGCCATAAGAATTGAAAAAGATGTAAGAATAATATTTTCAGGCACTATTTTTTTGACTTCATTGAATGCTTGTGAATCTGTAATAATTAATTTTGGTGTAATAGTTTTTAAAATTGATGATAATTCGTTTGGTTGCACACAAATTGCTGTTGCGTGAGTGTCTAAAATCTCTCTCAAAGTATTTTGTTGAGGAAGAATTATTCTACCTTTTGGAGCTGATTCATCAATTGGAATTACCATTATTACAATATCACCTGAGCTTAGTCTATCTTTAATAATAAATTTTTCTTTTTTGTTATCGTTTATTAGATGACCAATTTTTTCTTTTAATTCATTTACGCCCTCGCCAGTTAAGGCCGAAACACGAAGTTCCCCCACCCCATGTGCGAGAGGTATTATGTAGCTCGGGGATAAAATGTTTGTTTCCCCCGCCCCTTGAGGGAGGGGGGTAGGGGGTGGGGTTAAATTCCTTTTTATATATTCAATAACCCCTTCAATATTTTTATCAATATCGTTATTCCAAATTCTTAAAACTTTATATCCCAAATTATTAAGAATTTTTGTTCGTTTTTCATCATAATCTTTATTTTTTTCTTCGTTATGTTGACCACCATCAAGCTCTATAATTAGCCTTAATTCTGAACAGAAAAAATCAACAATATATTTATCTATTGGTTGCTGTCTTCTAAATTTATAGCCTAATTGTGATTTATTCAAATATTGCCATAAAATTTTTTCTTGTTTTGTAGTATTATTTCGTAATTCTATTGCATTATCTTGTATCTCTTTACTAAATTTGTGAGATGCGGTTTTACCCCACCCCCTACCCCCTCCCTCAAGGGGCGGGGAATTTTTACTATTGTTTAATAAGTCTGATTTATTCCAAACAACCAGATAAGGAATTTTTCTTGTCTCAAATTCACTTATCAAATTTTTATCAAACTCGTTTTCGCCAACAGTAGAATCAATTACCAAAACTGCAATATCAGTTTTATCAAGGACTTCCTTCGTTTTTTGTGTGCGTTGCTCACCAAGCTCGCTTAAATCATTTACCCCCGCTGTATCTATTATCACAACAGGACCAAGAGGTAAAATTTCCATTGATTTAGAGACTGAGTCGGTTGTTGTACCTTTTATATCAGACACAATCGAAAGTTTTTGGTTAGTGATAGCGTTCACAAGAGATGATTTACCACTATTAGTACAACCAAAGAAAGCTATATGCGGACGTTCAGATTTTTGTAATTGCATATCTGTATTTTAGCATAAATTTATTTATGCTAAAATACTAAGTCTTTAAGTCGTTAAGATACTAAGACGCTAAGTTCAATAAATTCGCTACGCTCATAATTTCAATATTAAACATTGTGCAAATTATAATTTTTTAAAACGAACTTAACGACCTAACGTCTTAATGTCTTAACGCCTTTTTTTAATACCTAAAATCTCTATTTCCTTTTTCGATTTCAGATAAGTTTTTAGCGATTGAGTTTTTTAGACTTTCATTTGTAATTTTAGCCAATTCTTTTTGTATAAATTCTTCACCAATTTTTTTGGTCTCATCTGTTGCATAATCAACTAAAAACTCTTTTAAAGTGATTAAAGCGTTTGGCTGACAACAGTTTTGGATAAGTCCAGTTTTGCAAAGAGACATAAATCTATCGCCAGTTCTTCCCTCACGATAGCAAGCTGTGCAAAATGATGGAATTTTTCCTAATTGCATTAGCCAGCGGATAACCTCATCTAAAGTTCTTTGGTCTGATACATCGAACTGTTCTGTATCAACAGGCCTTTCTTCTTTGCAGTAACCGCCAACAGAAGTTCTTGAAGCACCTGAAACTTGTGATACGCCTAGTTGAAGTAGTCTTGCCCTCACTTCTTCTGATTCACGAGTTGAAACAATTAGCCCAGTATAAGGAACTGCGATACGAATAAGCGCAACAAGTTTTGCAAAAGTCTCATCATCAATTCCGTTATCAAATTGTTTTGAATCAATACCGTCAGCGTTTTTAATTCTTGGAACAGAAATTGTATGTGGCCCTACTCCGTGCACTGCTTCTAAGTGTTCAGCGTGCATCAAAAGTCCTGCAAATTCGTAACGATATCTTTCAAGTCCAAATAAAACTCCTAAGCCAACATCATCAATTCCACCTTCCATTGCTCTATCCATAGCTTCTGTATGGTATGCATAATTATGTTTTGGCCCTGTTAGGTGAAGTTTTTCGTAACTTTCTTTATGATAAGTTTCTTGGAATAAAATATAAGTTCCGATTTCTGCTTCTTTGAGTTTTCTATAGTTTTCAACACTTGTCGCAGCAATATTTACGTTAACACGACGAATTGCGCCGTTTTTGTGCTTAACAGAATAAATTGTTTTAATACATTCTAAAATATATTCAATCGGGTTATTAACAGGATCTTCGCCAGATTCAATTGCCAAACGCTTATGTCCCATATCTTGAAGCGCAATAACTTCCGCTTTCACTTCTTCTTGAGTAAGTTTTTTTCTTGGAATAGTTGTGTTTTGCGCATGATAAGGGCAATAAACACAACCGTTCACACAATAGTTTGACAGATAAAGCGGTGCAAAAATTACGATTCTATCACCATAAAAAGCTTCTTTAATTTCTTCAGCTAAATCGAAAATCTTTTTAGTAATTTCTGGATTATTATTAGCTAAAAGAACGCTTGCTTCTTCGTGAGTAAGACCTGCGCAATTAGTTTCATTACCTGTTTTTACAGGACGAGCTTTTTCTAAAAGTTTATTTATTAAATCTAAATTATCTTTATTTTTTTCGGCATAATCTAAAGTCTTAAGAATTTCCTCGTGGTTTATAAATTCTTCAGCTTTAAGTGATTTTTTATCGTACATCTCATTCCCTCTTGTCTGTTTTTATTATGGAATAAAGAAAGTTTTTTTTCAAATTAAAAAGAAAGTCAGGCATTGCCTGACCTACTTCACATATAAAAGAAATAAATGTAGGTCAAGTATCACCTGACACACAAACTAGCAAAAAATATTTTTACAGGTTTTGTACTAATGTAAGGCAATTATAAGGAGTAAAAAAAATGAAAGTAAATTCAATTAACAACAATCAAACAAGTTTTCAAGCTGTTAATCAAGCCTATCTAAAAAATGCAAAAGAAATGGCAAGTAAAAGTATTACAAGAGATGTCAACCCAATGTTGATTCAAGATGTATTTATGGATGCAGTAGAAAAAAGAATGACTAAAATTGATGCTATTGATACACTAGCAGCGATAAAAAAGCTT
>JAZNBJ010000069.1:0-35173 GCA_045586965.1 Candidatus Gastranaerophilaceae bacterium
TCCTAAATCAGCTTTCTCAGAAATGGCAGAAGGAAATAAAAATTATGCAGATGAACACAGAATTGGAATTGCAAAAGATATAGATGCTGAAATCGTTGAAGGTTTGAAAGCAAACTTCATGGGTGAATGTACAGAAGTTGGTATGTATCTTGCAATGTCAAGACAAGCTGATAGAGAAGGTTATCCAGAAGTTGCTGAAGCATTCAAAAGATATGCGTTCGAAGAAGCTGATCACGCATCAAGATTTGCTGAATTATTAGGCGAAGTTGTTACAGATTCAACTAAGAAAAACTTAGAACTAAGAGCAGAAGCTGAATTTGGCGCTTGCGATGGCAAAATGATGATTGCAAGACGTGCTAAAGAATTAGGTCTTGATGCAATTCATGACACAGTTCACGAAATGGCTAAAGACGAAGCTCGTCACGGACGTGGTTTTGATGGCCTATTAGCTAGATACTTTGGCTAATTATTAAAACTAGAATAAAACTTCAAAAGCGGATGGAAAAATTTTTCCATCCGCTTTTTGTAAATTATAACTCCATCAAGTTGTAGTAATTGAAGAATTTTTTAAACTCTTCTCTTGGAACTGTTAAAACTTTGCTAGAGTCCCAAGGGTTTATGAGATACACGTTATTCTCATCTGAACCTTTTATTGCATAGGCGTGATTTCCATACAATGTCACTTTTTCATCATCTTTTCCAGAAAAAGAATATTCATCACCTTTATCATGAGAAGATACCGTTATAATCTTGCTTGTATCATTAAATTGATCGATAAAGTCATCATCTAGTTTTTTATAGTGTTTTAGTCCTTTAGCATAGAACTGTATTATATTATTTTCACCGTTATCAATATTTTTGTTGCCAACAAGTATACGATATGCAACTAACATTTGGTTACCATTTATATCAAGACGATTACTAATCAAACCATTAATAACATTAGAGTTCACCCCTCGTTCTTCATAAAAATACTTATTGAATGCTATCTCAATTGCACGAACATCCAAATCTCCTGTTGATAATTGTGTATTACCCTCTAATTCTTCTTTTGAGATTGTATACTTTTTATCAACACCTTTTAAATGAACAGTGACACTGCCATCTGGGTTTACTTTAACAGTATTATCTAAGATTTCTTTACCTTTTGGGTTTTGTGCAATTGCGATGATAGATGCTACTAGCCAGCAATCACCAGTTGCACCTTGCTTAAAATCAGCATCAATTTTACCATTAGGCGCTACGTTTTTTTCTTCCGAAGATACATATCTTCTATCTCTTAATTTATCTATAAATACATTTAAATAATCAGCATTTGCAAAACCTATTTTATCTTTTTGAATTTGCAACTCTGCATCAAACTCTGCTGAAATATCATCTACGTAAACGTCAAGTTTTTTATATTTTTCTAAAATTGCATTCTTAATATGCATTAAATATTCAAGACGCTTATCTATATCAATGCCTAATTCTCCTATTAAATCTTCTAAAAGGTTAGCATCTTTTCCTGCAAGCCTTGAATATTCATTTAATATCTGCATAACATTTTCAGGAGTTATTTTAGAAACAAGCTCACCTAGCTGAGTAGCTGTTTTAGGAAATCCTATTGCATTTTTTTGATAAATTTGTTCATACAACGAATTTACTATGTTCTCAATTTCTACATCATGCCAGCCATTACGATCTCTGTACTCAATTATCTTGCCATCTTTATACTCGCTACTCAAAGAGTTTTCGCCTGTATAATCGTGATAATCTGTTATTTTGTTATCAGCAAAATCTACGGATAAAACCAAATTCCAACTATCCTTCTTATATACACTGACAAACTCATCACAGTATGTTATATCAAATTTATCTTCAGGGAATCTTTTTCTAAGATTCTCTAAAGAATAGTTTTTTATATCAATGTTCTTAAGAACCTCGACAGTTTCTGCATTTACATCTATTTTTCCTTTCTCTAAATTTTTATACAATTCTTTGAGCTCATCAAATTCAATGATATTATTGCCTTTAGTTTTTGCAACAAGATCATCTGCCTTTTTAAATAAATTTTTCAGCACAAAAAATTCATTATCAGAGACCATTCCATCACCGTCATCAATTTCAGTAAAAATTGAATTCAGAACTGTATTGCCAGCCTCAAATTCACTCCAATTAGCACCGACTTTTAAATCCAGCCTTCTTTTGACATTTTCACTGTCATAATACGTAAAATCCATAAATTCCTCCCCAAGAAAACTATTTTTAATAGCAAAATCCAAATTCCCCAAATCAACTTAGTTTTAACCACCCCAATAGTTATTCTTACTTTATCTTTTCTTACTAGTGTACATGCTATTTATCGGCACATTTAGTTAAAAACTTTAATCTTTTATGAAATTTTGTTACAAAACTTTATATTAGTCTTTTAGACTCTAATAGTACAAATGGTCTTTTAAGAGGAGTATACCTATCTTCAAATGTGATATATTTATGTTGCGAATTAGAACTGGAGAACTACATGATTATTACAAATATTGAATCAGTTCCAGGCAAAAAGATTACTGCCGTTTGTGGAATGGTTTCAGGAAGCACAGTTAGAGCAAAACACGCTGGTAAAGACTTATTAGCTGGATTTAAAAACTTCTTTGGTGGCGAAATTAAAGGTTACACAGAATTACTAGAAGAATCCAGAAATGAAGCAACTCAAAGAATGATAAAACAAGCAAACGCCCTACAAGCAAATGCAATTATTAACGTGCGTTATGCAACTTCAGCAATTACTGTTGGTGCAGCAGAAGTTTACGCATACGGCACAGCTGTTAAAGTTGAATAAGAAAACAGGTACAAAATGCTAGATTTAATAGTCATTATTGGGACATTAATAATATGCTGCTTTATCGGCAATCATATTGAAAAGGAACATTACAAAGACATACAAAGAAGAGAAGTAGCGTTATTTAAAAAGCGTTGCATATCCTTTTCTAAGAGAACAGTAAACCCAGAAAAAGTAGAACATGCACAACTTGTATCAGCAAGTGTTGTGGTGGGTTGTGATTATTTTAAAGCTTTTATCGCAGGCCTTAAGAACTTTTTCGGTGGCAATGTTTCTGCTTATGAAACTGTTTTAGATAGAGGCAGGAGAGAAGCTTTATTAAGAATGCGAGAACTCGCAGTTAGACTGAATGCTGATGTAATTATAAATACTAAATTAGAAACTGTAATATTGGATCCAATGGGAACTACTAAAAACCCAAAAGTTTCAATTATTGCATATGGGACGGCTATAAAATATGTCAAATGATGAAAAAGCAATAAAAGCACTAATATACGATAACATAAATGTTACAGAGAAAAGCCCTTTAATAGATACTGTCAAAATTCTATTAAATTTACTTCTTTTTATTTTTATATCGTATTTTTTTATATTTTCCATAAGCGGATATTTTATACAAAATCTTACATTATCTCAACAACAATGGTTTGAAAATTTAATTGCTAACTCATCTTCTGTAGAAACCAAAAAGATTTCAGCAGAAGAAAAAGAACGCCTAATAAGAATCAGAGATGTTATTTTAAAGACAGATGTAGATTTTCCTAAAACTTCAAAATTAGATATTAATATAATCGAAGAAGAAGATTATAATGCACTTTGTTATCCAAACGGCAATATTTATATAACAGACTCTTTTTACAAAGAACTAAATTCTGACGAAGCCCTTACCTTTGTTATTGGTCATGAAATGGGACACTACAGAAATAAGGATCATCTGATGAACTTAAGAAGAGGGATTGCAAGTAATTTTGTAATCTTATCATTTGCACTGTTTGGAGGGGAAGCTGCTGATATAACAAAGTTAGTATCTGCAAGCTTAGATCTGTCAGATATGAAATACTCAAAGCATAAAGAAGCTAACGCAGATAAATATGCAGCGCTAATAAATAAAAAGATATATGGCAATGTTAACGGTGGTATAGAAGTTATGAACATTCTAAAACAAAGTAACTACGAAGATGATATTGATATAGATTTGGATTTTCTATCAACTCATCCAAGCCTAAATAAAAGAATAAAATATCTAAAAACTTTAAAATAATAAAAAAACCTTGCTAATAGCAAGGTTTTTTGTTCTTACTTACTTTATCTTATGCCTCTGTATCTAATACTTGTTTTTCCCTATATTCTTGTGTTTTACAACGTTCTGCTTCAGAATCATCAAATACATCTAAAAGAGTTCCTGTTATTAAAGAAGCCCCGCCACCAATAAGTAATGCTAATGGTAATGCAAACTCAAAAGCAACACCAGCAAGAAGACAGGCTCCAGCCATACCTATAACTCCAACTGTTTTCAAAGTAAATTGAGTAAATTGTTTTTTAAGAGCTTCTAAATCACGTTCGTCACAAATTTCATTTAAACTTAATTTGCCATCTTTATTTGTATCAATTCTATCAAATTTTCTGGTATTAGTAGCATCTGCTCTATGCATCCCAACTTTAAACTTACCATTTAAAGTTGCTAACTGTTCCTTAAAGTCAAAATTCTCTACTTGTTTTGCTATCTCATTAAGAATAACTTGAGTCTTTTTAGCTCTTGTATCCACTGGTGTTTGATTAGCAGATACATAATCAGCTCTAACAGGTGCAATTGTTGTCATAAAATTCTAATCCTCTTTTTATATCCCTTGTAATTTAATAAAGTTTTTTTTATTTAAAAAATTGCTTTTTTGCTCACAACGAACTTTACATAAATTTACAATTTTATAAAAATTTTAAATTTCAAGTTTCCCTTTTTGTTATAATAAATTTATGCTTGAAGAAACTGTCGTACTAAGAAATTATGCTCATATTGGCGATTCTGTTTGGGAACTTTTCGTCAGAACTTATACTATATATAAAACTTCTAACGCAAAGCTTTTACATAAAATTACAACTGACAGAGTAAACGCAACTTTCCAAAAAGAAATGCTAGACTTTATCTATGATGATTTAACAGAAGACGAGCAAGAACTAGCAAGACGTGCACGAAACTTGCCTATTCCTGTTGGAAGAAGAAGCATACAAGCAATTTATCGCCAATCAACCGCATTTGAAGTGCTTATTGGCTATTGGCATTTGCATAACAAAGAACGTCTAGAATATTTTTACTCAAAATTTAAACAAACAGAATTTTTTAACTAAATTTTCAATTTTTCCTTGATTTTAGCTAAATATTCATCAACGACAAAATCATTTGGTCTTTCTGCTTTGAGCATATCAAAACCCTTTTTAGCCAGCGCAATGTAGCCTGATTCGTATAAGATAAGAGCTTTTAAAAGATTTGCTTCATAAAAATCAAAATCAAGTTCTTCAAGCGCACGACGATATTGTTTTTCTGAATAATATAAGTTTGCCAATGCTAAATGATAATTAGAATTATCAGGATTTATAGAAATTGCCATATTATAGTATTTTTTAGCAAACGCAATATCACCCATTTTGAAATAAGTACTTGCACAATTATAATAATATTCATCATTTTTTGAGTCCAAATTAATTGCACGTAAAAAATATTCAATCGATTTTTTATAATTTCCTTGTTGCTGTTCAACTAAACCAATAAAGTTAAGCATATCAGAAGACTCATTATCAATATTCATTTGCTTCACAAATTCTGCACAATCATCTTCTCTTGCTTGTTTAAATAGAATTTTGCCTTTCAAAAGTTGCAGTTTTGAGTTATTAGAATCTTGTTTTAAAGCCAAATTTATAAAATTTTCTGCAGATTCAATCTCATTTACAAACAAACATGCATAAGCTTTTTCATACAAGACATCGACTGTACTGAACTCTGAGTTAAAGCTCAATACTTCTGCATAACGTTTTTGCAAATTCAGCAACCTCAAAACTTCTACTAAATCACTTGGTGCTTTTGATATTACATAAATATTATTTGCAGTTTTTGTAGCTTCCTCTAAAGCTTTTTTATCCAAAAAAATTCTTTTGAGAAGCTTTAGACTCTCTACGTGATTAGGCTCATTTTCGAGTATTTGTTCAATATAGCTCAAAGCTCTTTCTTCATCATGCATAAAATAATAAGACTCTGCAATTTCAAGTAATAGCTCTGAACTTTTATTATCTAGCTCTAACGCTTTATAAAAAGTCTCTATTGCGTGCTTATAATATCCTTTTGATTTAAGAACAAAACCCTCTTTTAATAATTGTTTAATCATGTTTTATAAAGCCCATTTTCTTTTGTTTTTCTTCTTTTTCAACACTTTCTGTTTTTGGCGTATTAATAATAACTAAAACTTCATCTTCAGAAGACATCTTTAGATTATTTCTTGCAATTGCTTCCAGACCTGCTGCATTAGAAAAATTATTAATATTATCCTTCAATTGCTCATTTAAAGCTTTTGCATCATCACGTGTTTTAGTTATTTGAATAATTTTTGCTTTATATGAAACAACTTTAGAAACATTTAAAACTGCGCTTATTGTTATTTGAATCAAACACAAAATCAAAATTATTGTTAAAAAAGAATAATAGAAACCCTTAGATGCAGATGTCTTCTTTTTTTGAGAAGCTTTTTTATCTTTTTCAGATTTTATATCTTTATTAACAACTTTCTTTACTTTACGTTGTTCTTGTCTAAATCTAACCATAGTTTTAATTATATAAAATTTTATGCTTAATTACAACTTAAAACCTGTTGATAATTCAACAGAAGAACTTTGTTTGCCTGTTTGATAATAAGATTGAGCAACGCCAAGCTCAAACTTCAAAGATTCAGCATATTTTTTCAAACTTGGTGTATAAATCAAGGTAACTTCATTCTTATTACGACTTCTGTCCATATAATGACTAAAAGAGTCTTTAACTGTTAATTTATCTGTTATATGAAGTTCTGGGGCAACTCTAAAAATATTGTATTGACTACCCAAATCTTGATTTGTTGATTGTCTTATTGAAGTAGTCATAGAAAACAATCTAGGGGTATCATACCTTAAGAAAAATGCAGTCGTTGTTTGCATTTGAGCCAAAACTGACATTTCTTGTTCCCAATATTGTCCATATGAAAACCCACCCATTTGTTCAGTTACACTTCCACTCAAAGGTAATATATCAGTCAAAGAATTTCTATTTACAGCAGCACGAGCTAGAGCACTACGGCTTGAATTCGTGTTTGATGTTATGTTCAGGACCCCGACGGGCAGGGTCAACGAGCGCTTTGGGATGTTCACCTGAGGTCTTTCTATATTTTCATCCAAATATATTGTCTCGACAGGGTTGTCATCATATTCAATTTGCCCCTTAAATTTGTATGTTTCTTTAATAACATCAGTGTCTACATTACCCAATTCCTGAGAGAATGAAGGCAAACCTAAAAATATTAAAGAAAATACAATTAACAAAACTCTTTTCATACTTATATTTTAATTTAAACAGAAGCTCTTTTCAACTCAAAATCATTCAAATGTTTTAGCCCGTATGACTAATTGTTATTTATCTTAAATAAATAACAAAATGGATTCGGAATGTAATTTAAAAACTAAAAGAGGTTTATATGAAAAAAAGTTTTTTAATTTTAGGACTAATTTTGACTATGACAACAAACATATCTTTTGCGAATGACGAAATTGCAGTTGTTGATTTGCAAAAACTAGTAAGCTCTTCTGCGCAAGTTAAACAATTAAAACAAGAACATACAAAGAAATTAGCAGAACTTGATAAGATAATAATCAACGCAAGAGGCGAAATTTCCAACGAAAAAGATCCTGCAAAAGTTTTATTATTAGAAGACAAATACTTAAAAGAATTTAACAACAAAAAAGATTTATTAGAAAAAGAATATAATAATAAATTAGATAATATTGAAAAAAATATAAAAAATGAGATTGCGAAAAAAGCACAAAAAGATGGATATAAATACATTTTCGCCAAAAGCGTAGTCCTCTTCGGCGGGAAAGATATCACAAATGAACTGATTGGAAATGTTAAATAATTTTAAAAAGGCAATTTTTTTCTTTACGAGGTTTTTAATAATGTAATATAATAATATTATGAATTAAAAACTAAGGAGGCATTCATGTCAAAAAAATATTTATTAGCATTAATTATGGGATTTGCAATGGCAACTTCATCTGTTTTAGCAGAAGTTCAAAGCCCAATTTATACAGATGATATTGGAAGATCACACTTTTTAGGTAGAGGTGGTTATTCTTCAGTTAGACAACTACAAATGGGCGAAATGCAAGCTGGTTTTGTTAATGATGCTGTTGACAAATATTCAAATACAAAAGCTAATACATCTGAAGAAATCAAAGCTTCTAACGAAAATTTACAACAAGCTGAAACAGATATAACTAAAGTTCTTAAAGAAAGACAAGAAGTTCCTGTTTCTAGACAAAAAGCAACTTTCAGCTCTGAAAGAAGACAAATGGATCCATCTGCACCTTATGGGTATGGCAATACTTATATTCCGAGCGGTGTGAACGAATCTAAAACTCTTTATACAGATGAGCTTGGAAGATTGCACTTCTTTGGTAGAGCAAATAAAATAACAGAGACTTCTGTTTACCAAAAATAAAAATTTCAATTTAGCAAAATAAAAGCTGGGTATAATTATACCTAGCTTTTTTGTTACAAAAATATAAAAACACCCCGCAAAAAATTTTTTTACGAGTTTTTATTATAGTAGATAAATAGTATTAAGGAAAAAATAATGAAAACTGTTAAGAATTTTACACGATCAGATTTAAAGAAACCGAAAAGTTATAAAGCTCGTAATTGGACTAAAAATTATGACGAAAAAGGGGTGAAGAAGGTTGTAGAGCAAACTGTTGAGAGACTTAAGCCTCAAAAATCTAAAAACAATCTAGAACGTACACCAGAAAAAGATATTCTTGATTTTTCTGGAGAAGAGAATGGCTTTTTCAAAATTGGTGATGAAGTTTTTGAAACAAAGTTTCCAAGATAATTAATCCACGTCAATCGGGCTTCTTTGAATCATTTCAATCGCTTCTCGAGCTGTGAATACAAGAGCTTCAGGCATATTTGATATTGTGCAGAATTGTCTTAAAACATCTACTACACGTTTAAAGCTTCTTACGATATCGCCTTCGCCCATATCTATTTGGTCAATAATATCATCCCATTCTGCACCGTTTACCCACATTTCAATAAGTGGTGAATAAAAGCCGTTGATATACATTGGATCTTCAACATCATAATTCTTTTGCTTTTTATCCAAATCTCGTTTGATGTCTTTAATTTTATTTAGAGTTTTTCTAACTGTTGTTGAAAGTGGCAATTGCGAATACAAATCAGCTCTCATATCTTCCGTTGTAATAGCGCAAATTACTGATGCTAATTCAGCTGGTGAAAGATTTTCTAAAACGCCTGAGAAAATGATTTTTGCTAGGAATAATTCATTTTCTGAACGCAATTGTGAAATTGTAATACCTTGCTCTGTCGGATAATCATTTTGGATATAGCCATAATCTAGTAAGACAGAACGGTGAGCTAAAAATTTGTTCCAGAAAATATCTTTTTGTTTTTCAATCTCTTTATCCAAAGCTTTTTGTTTTTGCAAATAACGCATAAGAACATCAATAGATTTCATGTGCTTTTTGAACAATTTACAAGTATCACATTCGAAAGAATGCATTTTATTCAACAATTCTTTTGTTTTGTTACTGAATTCTATAACTTCAGGACTAAGCGGACGATTCTTTTTCTTTTCTTGCTTATTTATAACCTTTAAAGTCTTGCGGTTTTGAACATACATATCACGAATTTTGTTATATTCAAGCAAATCTTCATTTGTACGTTTGCACCAGCAAGTGAAAGAATTACATTCATCAATTTTTTCTTGATTAAATTCTTTTAACATTAAAAGTGGCTCAATTCTTGAGTTTGATGAAAAATATCCAAAACTTTTTAAGACTAGCTCTTTAGCTTCTTCTAAAGAAAATCTTTGAAGAAGATTTAATACCATTGAATAGCTTGGAGAAAATTTACTTTCCAAATCGTTTGCAGGACTTAGTACTAATTCTGCAACTTCTTCTGGCGTCTGAAAAGCTGAACCGATAATAGTTACATAGCCTACTTCATCCATCCCTCTACGACCTGCACGACCTGACATTTGTAAGAATTCACTAGGTGTAAGTGTTCTATGTCCGCTATCAGTGCGCTTGCTTATTGAGCTAATTACAGTTGAGCGTGCTGGCATATTTATACCTGCTGCAAGTGTTTCTGTTGCAAAAACAACTTTAATTAGCCCTTTTTGGAAAAGCTTTTCAACAAGCACTTTCCATCCTGGAAGTAACCCAGCGTGGTGCGAAGCTACGCCTTGAAGCAAGTATTCAATATGCTTGTTTTTGTACAAATAATAATTCTCTGCAATATATTCATCAATAATTTCTTTAATTTGCTCTTGCTCTTTCGGTGTTACAAGGCAAAGTTCAGCGCATCTTTCCATTTGCTCATCACATTTTTTACGAGAGAAAGTAAAGTATATTGCAGGAAGCATATCTTTTTCGTGCAGATTACGCACAACATCTTTAACAACAGATTTCTTCTGAACAACTTTACCACGTTTGAATTGTTTATTTTCCGGCTTAATCTTTTTATTCAAAGTTCCATTTGGGGTCAAAAGCGGTAAAATCGTATGTGGTTGAGATGAATCGAAATAGAAATATCTCAGTGGAACTGGACGAAAATCTGTGTTAATCAATTCAGTCTTTGAATGGACTGTATTAATCCATTCTGTCAATTTATCAGCGTTAGCTACTGTTGCAGAAAGCGCAATTATTTGAACATTAGTCGGACAATAAATTATACTTTCTTCCCATACCGTGCCACGTTGTTCGTCGTTCATATAGTGAACTTCATCTAAAATAACGTAACCAACATCTTTTAAGTTATCTGTAACAGAACCAAAGTTTGTACCATAGAGCATATTCCTAAAGACTTCTGTTGTCATAACTACAATTTGAGCACCACGATTATGTGAAGTATCACCAGTTAGAAGCCCAACTTTATCAGCACCATATTTTTCGGAAAAATCGTTAAATTTTTGGTTTGAAAGAGCTTTTAAAGGAGTTGTGTAAAAAACTTTTTTCCCTTCTTTTAAAGCGCAATGGATTGCGTGTTGCGCAATAACAGTTTTACCCGCCCCTGTTGGCGCACAAACTACAACACTTTTTTTGTTAGAAATACACTCACAAGCTTCTTTTTGAAAATCATCCAACTCAAACGGGAAATTGTACATTAAAGACCTCTTTCAATACTCTGTACTTATATTATGTCATATTTCAGGGTAAATGTATAGGACATATTTTTTGTAAACAATTGTAACATTTTCTATTCAGATCCTAAAGTTTAGGAAAAAGATGCCGTTATAAAAAAGTAGTAGGATAAGTAAGGCTTTTTTATAAGGAGTTACGAGATGAGTATGAACGTTAATGGTAACGATGGCATTTTTAAGAAAACTATTGGTGCTAATAACAACACAAAAGGAGATAGCTTAGCAAAAGCTATTATGCTTTTTGCCGATAATAATACCGCAGCAGTATCAAAAGAAAAATTTCAAAATCTTCTTGAAAAAATGAAAAAATTACCACCAAACGAATTAGTTAAATTCATACGCTCCTTTGACAAAAAAGAATCCATCATAGAATTAATTTGTGATGAGATTGGTAATGATAAAAAAAGCCGTAGAAAGGCTTGTGAGGACGTATTTGAGGCTTTGATGTCACAAGCAAAAAAACTTGGCATTGAAACAGATGGTTTTAGTAAAGAGATTAAAGATGAACTCGATGTTCAATTCACAGGTATGGCAAAATATGTAAATACTAAAAAACTAGACAGTATCTTAAATGCTGTTACTCAATCTATTGAAAATAGACAAGATTTAACAGAGGAAGATCTTCAAACAATAAAAAACACTTCTAATGCTGATGGCCAAAGACAAGCGAATGAAGTTATTGAAAACCGCCTTGAAAATGCTTATTCCGCTTTTGGCGAAAGGGTAGGCGAAGATGGAGAAATGACTGACGTTAAAGAAACTTTAGTTAATCTAAAAACTGGAGAAAAAACAGAAATCAAATACGATGGTCAGATGCAACAAGATGGTATTGCAGCAGATATCGCAGATTTTGCAAAAAAACATAAAGCCGAATTAATAAATGGTATACCAGGTTTAATTATCGCATTAACAGAAGATAAATCTAAAGGTAACTTTGCTGACGCTATACGTGCGGATTTAAAAACGGCAAATTCACAACTTAAAGAGCTAAAAGAAGCTGGTGTGCTAGGAGAAGATACTTACAAAGCTAAGTTCAAAGAAATTTTTGGTGTTGAATACCAATACGCAAATATTGTAGCTTATCAAAAAGCTGAAGCAACATATATTAATGCTAGTGCAAATTATGAATTTGAAATGGCTTTCAATAGAACATTAAAAACTCTGTTGTCACCAGCACCGCTTAGAGAAGAAGTAAGATATGATACTCCTGATCCTTCAACAAGCATGGTTGTTACAACTGTTACCGCAACAAAAGAGCAAGTATTTGCTAGAGAATTTGATAATTTAGCTAACGCAATTGGAAAAAATGGTTCTGAAATACTTAATAAAGCACTTGAAGAAAAAGGTGTTGCAAATAGCACCATTGAAGAAAAATTTGAAGTTTTAAAACAAATCACACAAGCCTTGTCAAAACAACTTCATTCTGCAACATTAGAGTCAGGTGGTGGCAAAGAGTTCTCAGAAGTTCAGGCTATGTATAACAACTCTTATAAGGCTGCTTATGGTGTTGAGAACGATATTATGAAACGTGTTACAGATTATAACGTTTCTCAAGAAAAAGGGGCTGGAGTTGTTAAAGCTGGCGTAACAATAGCTGCATCTTTAGCTAGCGCATTTAGTGGTATTGGTTTAGTTGGAGTTGCTGCAATTACTGCGGGAACAACAGTTGTTACGGAAGGAGTTGACAGAGGTACTAGTGGTAAAGCTTTAAATGCATTAAGAGAAGATGGTCTGGGAGCTTATATAAAAACTGTAAATGGTGATATTAATTGGGAAGCTACTTTAAAACAAGCAGTAATTTCTGGTGGTGCAGTTCTTATAGGTGGTGCTGTTGCTAAAGGTGTAAGTTTGGTAATGGAAGGGGCCAAACCTGCTGCACAAGCAATTGCTCAATTTGGAGGCGATGTTGTTTGTGACGCTAGTATGGAATATTTAACCACAGGCAAAATAACTGTTGAGGGAATGATATTTACAGTTTTATTATCTGGCGCAGGTAATATTGTAGCTATGAAACAATTAAGTGTAGCCGCAGACACTGCTGCATCTGCTGCAGCTAGTGCTGACAACGCTACAATGGCACTTGCAACAACAACTCAAACGGTAGATTCTGGCTTGCATAAAACAGTATTGTCATTTGCAGAGGATGCAGGTGTTAGTGAACAAGTTGTAGCTTCTACTATCAGTAAGCATCCAGATGTCGTTAATGCTCTTGCATCAAAAGTCGCTCCAGATGGAACACCTTTATTTACAAATAGAGATATAGCACATATCTTAGGTAATAGTGCTGAAATGCTGGAAAAAGACAAAGCTATGTTTATGGCGGTCTTAAATAGTGATCGAGAAATGAATATTGTCGCATTACATGACAATAGAGCATCTGCATTCTATCAAGCAACTGTTGACCCACTTGATGAAACATATTATGCAGTAAGAGGCAAAAGCTCTAATCAAACTTCAGCATCTCACGTAAAATCTCAAGCTGCAACATCTTCAACTGGTTCAAAACAAATTTCTAAACAAGCCTTGCTTGCAACAGAAACTCCAGTTGATTTTGATGTTACAAGTCTTCAGCAATGGGCTGACGATATGGGATTTACAATGACTATAGAAGGCAAAAGCAGCAAAATTGCAATATTCAAAGACTCAGATGGTAATATCGTTAGAAGAATAACAGAAGATAGAATGAATATAGGTAAGGTCTATGATGACAATATTGGTTATTATAAAAACGGCAAAAAAATTTCTGGCAAAACAAAATATGCTAATGAGCCATATTCAAGCACATATGACTACGATTCTAATGGACAAAAAATAAATAGACAAAAAATTTACCCTGAAGATAGTTTTAAAACACGTTTATTCAGCTCAGAATTTCCAACGGATTTTGACCCGACATATTTACAAAAATGGGCTGACGATATGGGACTTACAATGACCATCGAAGGCAAAGGTAGTAAAATTGCTATCTTTAATGATTCAGAAGGAAATATGGTGAGACGTATAACAGAAGATAATTTTAGACCTGGCAAAGTATACGATGATAAAATTTGGTATTTTGAAAATGGACGCGAAGTTGCGGGTAAAGTCAAATTCCACTTTAATGACTTCGCTAATTCTTATGAAGTTGATGTAAATGGCGCTACAACTAATTGGCAAAATGTTTACCCTACAAAAGCAGCGACAGGCTCGGGTCAAGCTAGTGCTGCAGAAAGACAACTAGGTTATCCAATTAATTCCGAAGCACCTGCTACTTCAACTATGCAAGCTAATGTTCCTGCTAAATCTAGTGGAAAAGCCCAAAAGCCAACATTCTTTGGTAAAGTAAAAAATAAAATTTTGGGCGTTAAAACTTTGGATGATATCTTAGCTAAAGCACAAAAAAATGGCGCTGAAGTAACAGAAATAAATCCAGGTGTATATGAAGTTAAACAGAAAAGTGAAATGCGCCATGGAGATCTCAAAAATATTGACTATTTAAATGGGAAATATGACAGAGTAACTACAACAACCTATAAAGATGGCAGTACAGCTCCAACATCAATAAAAAGAGATTACTTCGATAGTTATCATAGAAGAAAAAAGCCGCAAACAGTAACTACTCAATTTAATGATGACGGAATAGTTCATACATATAAAGATGCAAGTAGCGGCTATAAAATTGAATATAGAGGATATGACGCAAATGGTAATAAGCTTTCAAAAGATAGCCCAAATATCAAAATTTTTGACGAAAATAACAGCTTAGTTAACGAATTTTCAGGACAAGAAATTGAAGATGCCCTACTAGTAAAGCCTTGGAGTGCATCAGATGAATATACGCAACCTTTATTAGATGTAAAAAATGCATTAAGTGATCGTGGCCCTGGTGAAATAGTTCCTTGGCAAGTAAAAGATGCTCATTATTTTATATCTAATGGTGAACAATATAATCCAATAAATTTTGTCAGAGAAGTTGAGCCAGAGGCACTACAACCTTATAAGGCATACACAACAGAGACTCCTGCATTTAAACAAAAAATAAAAGATTACAATAATTACGCTCAGACAAGAAATTTAACAATCGAAGAAGTTTCTGTTAACGGTAGTCCTGTTTTAGAATTTAAAAATGCCGAAGGACAAGTCGTGAGAAGTGTTGACGGCAAATCTGGAATTGAAACATTTACTGAATATAGTGGCAATAAAGTAAGACAAAGCGCAATCATTGATGCTGATGGAAATATTACAAAAAGAACTATGAATTGTTATCCACCATTTTTTAAAGAACCAACAGCATCTGTTGAATTAGATTTTGTTAATAACAAATCTATTCTTACAGACCTTAACGGTAAAAGAGAAAGACCTCTTAGAGATGGATTCTATTTCTTTAAAGACTATTCAAGAGGAGATATTTAACGATTCTTCAAAAAAAATTAAAGTTTACGTTCATTTCATCAATAATACTACTATCTTTCAGAAAGCTAGCGTTGCTAGCTTTTTTTTTAAATAAAATTAAGAAAAAATAATTATATCTTTTCAAAAAATATAAATACATGATATAATAATCAGGCAAGGAGTAATAGAAAGGATTTAATTATCATGAAAAAAGCTTTATTTTCATTAATTGCAATTTTAAGCATTACAACAGCAGTTTTTGCTTACAACTATGATACAAACTTACCATTGCCAGGTAAATCAATCGCAGATACAAAATTACAAGAAAACACTTTATTCACAGCATATATGTTCGCACATAGAGTTGCTGCACCAGATTGCAAAGACTTCGCTATTATTGACACAAACGTTTCTAAAGAAAGAGTTGATAATAAATGGCAAGAAATCTGGACTATCAGAGCTTGTTCTAGAACTGCAACTGTGCCAATCAATTTTGAACTTAAAGAAGATGGTGGAAGCTACGCTATTGATCCAATGGGCGTAAGAGTTTCTTCTAACTAAGTTCAATTCAGTTTATTATTAAAAAACGAGGTTTGCATAAACCTCGTTTTTTAGTATGTAAAATATTTATCAAAATCAACATCTTCAAAGTTACATAACAAATGAAAAATCTCATCGTCATCATCAAGACGTTGAAAATTATACTCATCAAATTTCCAATACTTTGGATTTATGCCTTTGACTCTAACAATATCTTTTTCTTTTAATATCTGAAGCTTTTTCTTAACTGTTTCCACTGGCAGATTAACCAGCTTTGCAAGCTCAACAGCAGTAATACCTTCTGCATTACTGTACTTTTCTGGCGTTAGAAACATTAGTTCCAAACCAACCATTTTTAAATCAATATCTTCGAGATTGGAATCCATATTCACATTATAACGTATTTTTTATAAATTTTATCATTTTTTTATTGTATCTATTTGATTCAACACTTTAATTGAACTATAATTTTGTTGGAGAAAAGGTATGAAAAACTTCATTCAGAGTAATAAAAGTGCAATAGTTTGGTTATGTTCAGCCCATCTTGTCTGCGATGTATATGGTGGCTTCTTAAATCCTATTATGCCATTCATTGCATCAAAACTTGGTTTTACAATGGCTTTAGCAACCGTTCTAATGGCCATTACACAGATCTGCTCTAATATGTTACAACCAATATTCGGATTTTTCGCTGATAATATTTTAAAACGTTTTTTTGTTTTTTGGGGAATAATACTTGCATCTATATTTATTCCACTTGCTCCTTCTGCACCAAATACATTTTTACTTACATTTTTTATGATATTAGGTTGTCTTGGAGGAAGTTTCTTTCATCCTCAATCAATGGGATTGGTAAATTATTTTTCTGGCAAAAATTGTTCTAACAATATGGGAATATTCATAAGCCTTGGCTCTTTAGGCTTCGCTCTAGGCCCACTAGTTGCTGCATTAATGGTCCAATATATTGGCTTAAATCAAATATTTTATACATCTTTCTTAGGTCTGTTTCTTGCATGTATAATGTTTGTATTTGTACCAAAACTATCTAATATAGAGAAAAAACCTGAACAAAAAGACTTCATTAAATCTTTCAAAGAAATATTATCAAACCGACAAATGAATTATTTAATGCTAATTGCAATGATGAAATCACTTGTTACAAACAGTTCTTGCATACTTCTACCATTTCTTTGGAAATCTATGAATTACACGCCTTCTTATATTGGTTTTGCGCTATTTTTATTTGTATTTGCAGGTTCTATTGGCTCTTTCTTAAGCCCAAGGTTAGAAGAAAAATTTGGAGCTAAACCTATAATTTATTTTTCAATGTGCGCAACATTACCTATGATATTAATATTTTCTTTTACATACAAAACAATGCCAATTTTTTCAATGATTATCTTTGCACTAATAGGTTTTACAACAATGCTTGCACAGCCAGTAACATTAGTCTTAGCACAAAAAACTTTGCCTAAATATAAAAGCATTGTCGCAGGCTTTGTTAATGGTTTTTGTTGGGGCGTGATTGCTTTTTGTATGTCATTCTTAGGCGCAATTGCACAGAAATTTGGCATAATTAATGTCTTAATTGCACTCGCCATAATCCCTGTATTTGCGTCATATTACGTTAAGCACCTTAAAATCCAATCTGATATGTAAAGTTTTGTAACAACACCTCTTTCAAAAAGGCAATTATTTTATTGATATATACTTTATATATACATAGATAAAGTTAATAGGAGAAAGAGCAAATGAGCAAACTTAATTTTAATGAAGACGGACGTGATTTATTAGACAAAATGTTCGAAAAAATGTACCCTAACAGTATCAGCATTGTATCACCTAGCAGATGCACTAGACCTGATAATAACCCTAGTGAAAAAATTTTAGTAGACGTTATTAAAAACAAAATCGAAAATAAAGCTATGCCATTAGCAATGAGAAAAAGAATGTTATACGAACAAGCTTTAGCCTCATAATATAATTACAGAGACTATTTTGAATATTCTTGTAATGTTTTACAAAACCTTAAAAATGTTGTATAATTATCTTGTCTTTATAAACAAATACTTAGGAGGTTTTTATGAAGGAAGAGTTTACAACAAGTGCTAGAAGGTGGTATGACAGAGATCCAGTTTTATCTTCTGCAATGAAAACTTTGGAAGAATCAGACGACGATACTCAAATTAAGATTGCGTTAAATTTGATTAAAATAATAACAGAGCATCACATTTCAAACTCTGAATATGAATCAGTTGAAGATATTGTATCTGCAACTGAAGATGTTTTGGAAAAAACTAAAAAAGGCCGTTGGTATGATATCGACAGCACTTTAAGAACTGCTATAACATTACTTCAAAACTGTCCAGATTCAGCAAGAGCTGAAATTGCAAAAGAAATGGCTAAAAACGTTATTGAAATTATTAAAAAAGAAGAAGACGAAGAAGACGAAGAGACTTCTGAAGAATAGATTTTAAAAAGAGCGGGGCGAGTTAAAAAACTCGCCCCGCTCTCTATCCTAGCTATCATAGCCAAGATATACCGATTGATAATATTGATAGTACCACAGCGCCCCAAAATGCGCTCCAGAACCCATCAATTTCAACCCCTGGAACCAAGTATGCAACAAACATAAACAAAAGGGCGTTAATCACAAGGATGAACAATCCAAGAGTTAAGATATTAATCGGTAAAGTTAAAAAAACTAAAACTGGCTTTATCACAATATTTACTAATGCAATAACAGCTGATGCAATAAGAGCTGTTAAAAAACTAGAAATCGTTATCCCTGGAATAATCCAACCAACAAACATTATTGCAAGTGCTAACGCTAACCATTTTAGTAAAAGTATCATCTAAGCAACTCCTTTTACTAAAATTATAAAAAGCTCCTTACAATTTTCATCAGTACAATGTCTTAAATAATTATAGCCATTCTACCAGCGATTTTATTTCACCAAATTGCAATGGTTCAGATTCAAACATTTTTTCAGACATAAGAGTTTTAATATTAGTCTTACGTGCGTTTGGCCAATTTTTGTAGCCTAAACTTTTTACAGCATCGTAGTCAATTTTTTTAGTCTCTGGATTATAAACTTTTGAATAATTCAAGCCCAAAGAATGACAAAATGGAAGTATCAAATTCCCGTTTTCCTTTTCTGTAATCAAACCGAAAGTTCTACAAATAAGGCCTCTGCACTCATATACAGTGCATTTTTTATCTTCGCTCAAAAAAGGGCAACGATACATAAAATTTTCTTTATCTTCTAGACTAGCATATTCTTCTTTTAAAGCTTTTATCCTTTTAATAACTTCCTGCTGCTCTTTCATTGGAATTCTAAAAAAACCTAAAAGTAAAAATTTAAACTCTAAATCAGAATACGGGTAAGCACCTCTTTCGCAACAATGAGAACATCCTTCTTTACAACAAATATATTCTTTTTGCTCTTCAAAATATCCGTCCAATACTTGTTGAATCGTGTTCAAATACTGCTTATACTTTGTAAAGTCTTCTAACGTATAATCCATCGATTAGACTCCAATAAAGCTTCTTGTATTCGCATTAGGATTAATTTTTAAAATTATAGTTTTAACTAGCCATAAAACAAACAAGCTTCCCAATGACACCGCTAAAAATCTCACAAAAACAAATCCCAAAGTTCCTAAAATACCAAATGTTAAAGGCATTACGTTTTGCAAATTAAAGATCAAGTTAAATGCAAAGAAAATATACCAGTGGATAAAGAAAATTCCAAAGCTGTATTTCGCAATAACATCAAGAGCCTTGTTTAATTTCTCTTTGGATATAATCCATTCGTCATAGTGTTTTAAATAAGCTAGGACAATTACAGTTAAAAATATTTTTGACAGAGTTCCGTTTGTCCAACCAACTAATATTCCAGAATAAACATTTAATCCTGATACAATGAGCATCAATGTTATAAATAGCCAACGCAAATTCCAGAATTTATCAATAATTTCTTTATGAGAAGAACAATACATGCCAAACACATACATTGAAAAGAAGTGAACATAGCCAATAAGAACATATTTAACATATGCAAGCCATTTTGCAGTATAAGATAAGTCTTGAATCATATAATATTCAAGTTCTGGACGCTGATAAAATATTGTGACTAAAAATAAAATAGGTAATAGTTTATATAGAATGCCTTTTTTTTCAAGTTTAAGAAGTATCCAACTTGTTAAAAAGAATAAAAAAATCATCGGAATGAACCAAGTCGGCACATTATGAATTCTTCCTACAGAAAGAAGCATTGGAATTTGTAAAAGTGGAGTTAAGCCTTCTAAAGAATTTTCATATCTGATTGGCATGGTAAAACAAAAAATTATTCCTGGTATAGCTGTCCAAAGATATGGCTGTATTACATTTGTCCATTTTTTAGACATGTAGTTTTTGAACTCGTATTTTCCAGAAAGGTGTTGAAATAAAAATCCTGAGATAAATATAAATAAAGCAGTTCCACCACAAAAAACTTCAAAAGAAATTCTTTCTATAAGAGTTCCCGAAGTACCAAATTGCATAGTATGACCAGCTACAATTAAAAGAATTGCCAAGCCTCTAAAAACATTTATATAATTGAGTATTTTGGTCTTTTTTACTTCATTTGCCATAAGATTAACTCCCCTAACTTTATATTAAAAAGTGTAACAAACTTGAACAAAAATTGTCAAACTTTTATAATGTATATGTTCGTGATATACTTATATCACTGGGAGCAAGTTGGAGTGTGTATGAAAATATTACCCATAAACAATACTGACAGACAAACTTCTGTACAGTTTAAAAGAAAACCTACAGCTAAAGAGTTTCAATACTATACTGCGTCAGTAAAAGAAGGCCTACAAGTTTTAAACAAAGAGCTTGGCTTTATAGTGCATAATCAAAGTACACCTTCTCAAGTTGGTTTAAATATAGGAATTGGTTCTCTTTTATCAAAATTTTCAAAAGATGTTTTTACTCCATTTTTAGTTTCGCATGGGTTTAAAAAAATTCAGCAAGAGCCAAATTATTTAAGAAGAACAACAGACCCTTCGCCTTACGATCCTATTTCTGCTGCTAAAAACATATATATGATACCACTTGAAAAATTAGCTTCAAAAGATTATGGAATGCTTTTAAGCAAAACAACGCTTGATAATATTATTAAAAGGAAGACCGCAGAGAACAATCCAAATAGGGTTAATTATCCAAATATCGATAAAGAATACAATTTAGCTTTAAATGAAGCTTATACTAGGTTTAAAATGCGACAAAATAGTAACCTTATTGATTCTACCTATTCATATTTGTCACATTCAAACAAAACTTTGAACCAAAATTTAGTCAAAGATTTTGAAGCTTTTAAAGCAAAAAAAGAAGAAGAACTTGAAGCTCCAGCTCTATACGAAATTTTAACAAGACTATACCAAGACGAAGATTGGATTAATTGGGATGAAGTTGATAGTAATCTTTACAATAAAGAAAATGCTTGGCGAGTAGACGAATTAAGAAGAACTTTTGCAGAAGAAATTGACCAATTTATGTTCAAACAATGGCTCGTTGAACGTGAAATTGGCAAGACAAATTCTTTTAACAAAAATCTTGGCATTAGCATTATGGCTGATACACCGATTGCGTTTTCTCCTGCTGAGCAATGGAAAAACCAAGATTTGTTCTTAGAGGAGCTCGTGCTTGGCTGCCCACCTGACTATTATTCAGAAAATGGACAAAGATGGGATTTTGCAGTACTTAATCCTAAAAAAATATTTAATCCAGACGGAAGCCTTGGTGAGGGCGGTGAATTTTTAAAGAAAAGATATGAGGCTATTTTTGAAGCATCACCTGGCGGTGTTAGGATAGACCATTTAATCGGACTTATTGATCCTTTTGTTTACAAAAAAAGTGAATCAAAAATGACAGATTTTAACTCCGGAAGACTTTATTCTTCTCCACACATTGATATCTTAAAAAATTACACTAAATTTACTGAAGCGGAATTTACTGCAATATTTGACAAAATAATTTTCCCCGCCGCAGAAAAATTTGGCGTTTCAAGAGATAGTATTATTTGTGAAGATTTAGGCTTTGTTACTGAAAACGTTAAAAAAGTTATTCAAAAATTAAATCTTACTGGCATGTCGCTTACTCAGTTTGGTTATAGCGGATATGACGCTCCAGCTAGAAATATGATTATGCTTGGCGGACACGATAATAAATCATACATTGAATATACCGATGAACTATTTGCAAATGCTTCTAATCTAGGTAACGGCAGAGATAAATTTATGTTCAAGACTCATATTTTAGGCTCAGATACGAACATTCCTAACGAAGATGTTAACGTTTATCGTGAAAATATGAGAAAAGATAAATCTAAATTTATCGCAGCGTCCTTTGCAGAACTATTTACAAGCGCAGCGCAAAAAGTACAAATATTCTTCACTGACTTCTTTGGCATCGGTGAAACTTACAACATACCTGGCACCAAAGAAGGTTGTTGGGAATTAAGGGTTCCTGAAAATTTTGAAGATTTATATTATGAAAACCTTAAAAAAGGGACAGCTTTCAATGCTCCTGAAGCTATTGCAAGAGCTATTAGACAAAAAGGAACTGAATTCTCAAATCAACATACCAAGCTCTTAAGAAAGTTGGACTATTTTACAAGAATTTTAAAAGATTAATTAAAGTTTGCTTCAAAAACATACTCTGCTGGACCAGTTAAGAACACATCTCCATCAGGCTGATTTGGAGTACCATTCCAAGTAACATTTACAACCCCACCAAGAAGCTCAACGTCAACAGAGTTTTCCAAATAACCATTTAGAATGCCTGCAACAACAGATGCGCAAGCTCCTGTTCCACAAGCTAAAGTTATTCCACAACCTCTTTCCCAAACACAAAGTTCTATCTTTCTATAAGATTTTATCTTTATAAATTCAACATTTGTTTTTTCAGGAAACTCAGCGCCTAATTCGATTTCTGGACCATAAGTTTTTGCTAAATCTAAAAGTTTTTCATCATCTTTTATAAAAATTACAAAATGCGGATTTCCCATTGAAATAGCATTACCTTCAAAAATTCTATTCTTCACAGAAATCTTATAATTCAAATTATGATTAGGTAAGAATGGTATTTTTTCGCTCTCTAATATCGGCTTAGACATATTTACTCTAACTTGTCCATCTTCCATTATTTGAGGAGTCATAATACCTGCAAGAGTTTTTACTGTAAATTCCTTTTTATCAACTAGTTTTTTATCATAAACATATTTCGCAAAACATCTCATGCCGTTGCCACACATTTGCGCAGTTGAGCCATCAGAATTATAAAAAAACCAGCCAATATCAGCATTTTCAACATCTATATTCGGAATAATCAAGCCATCCGCACCAATTCCAAAATTTCTATCACAAAGCTTACGAGCTACTTCGTCCATTTTGCAATCCATTTTCAAAAATTCTTCATAATCTAAGATTACAAAATCATTTCCACATCCTTGCATTTTGGTAATTTTTATAGACATAAAAACCTCATTTAAGTCACCCTCATCCGCCCTTCGGGCACCTTCTCCCATCAAGGGCGAAGGGATAAAGATTTTTTTTGTTGTATAATTAAATTATATAGAGGAATGAGAATTATGGCAATAATCAAAGTACAAAAAGGAACAAAAGATATACTTCCTACTGATATGTCAATTTGGCATTTTATGGAAGAAAAAGCGTTAGAAGTTTTTTCAAAATACGGAGCAAAAGAAATTAGAACTCCTATTTTTGAAGCAACAGAACTTTTTGCCCGTGGTGTTGGCGATACCACAGATATCGTTAATAAAGAAATGTATACTTTCGAAAAAAGCGAACGTTCTCTAACACTTCGTCCAGAGAATACTGCAGGCGTTGTTCGTTCATTCATCGAAAATGGTATGCACAGACTTTCTGCTCCTGTTAAACTTTGGTATAAAGGCCCAATGTTCCGTTATGAACGACCACAAGCTGGGCGTCAAAGACAATTTCACCAAGTTGGTGTGGAAGTTTTTGGCATAAAACAAGCAACTGCTGATGCTGAAGTTATTTTGATGGCTGTAAATTATTTAAAAGCTTTGGGATTAAATGATTTGAGCGTGGAACTAAACTCATTAGGCTGTCCTGAATGTAGAGAAGTTTTTAAAACTAAATTAAAAGAAGTTTTGAAACCATACTTATCTCAAATGTGCCCAGACTGTCAATCAAGATATGAAAAAAACCCTTTAAGACTTTTGGATTGCAAAGTTCCTGAATGTAATGAAATTTATGCAAAGCCTGAAATTCAAGCTGTAATTCAATCAGATTTTATTTGCGAAGATTGCTCAAGCCACTTTGAAGAATTAAAAGGCTACTTAAACGAATTAGGTGTAAATTATTCTATAAACAAACTCTTAGTAAGGGGGCTAGATTACTATAATAGAACAGTATTCGAAATTAAATCAAACAACTTAGGCTCACAAAACGCAGTCTGCGGTGGCGGAAGATATGATAGCTTAGTTAAAAACTTAGGCGGTGAAGATACTCCTGCTATTGGATTTGCAATGGGTATGGAAAGACTTGCATCGCTGCTTGGGGAAAAACCTGATAATAAGCTAGATGGTTTTGTTGTTTCTAATAACCCTCTCGAAGCAATCAAACTCACTGAAGAATTGCGTACACAAGGTATTACTTGCGAATTTGATTTAACTAACAAAAAATTTGTTAAACAGCTTGAAAAAGCTTCAAAAGTAGCTAAATATGCGCTTATCTTAGGCGAAGACGAGCTTGCCCAAGGTAAAGTTACAGTAAAAAACCTTGAGACATCAGAACAAAAGTTAGTTAATAGAAATGAAATTAAAAATTTAATATAATAAGTAACAAATTTTTTATTTATGGGGTTTAGTTATAATATGCTAAACCCTATTTCTTATAAAACATATCAACCAACATTTAACGCTAACTTGGCTTCTCCAAGGCTTAAATCTTGCGCTGAAGATTTTTTTATAAAAATTGAGGGCTATGGTAAAGATAAATTTTGGGCAGAAGAAATTGTTGAAACAACAGAAAGCGCTACCAGAATGATTTGGAAAAACAAGGATATTGAAAAAATCCTATTCTCAATCTCACTTAGCGTGGCTGCTGCTAATAAATCAAGCACTGACATCTCAAAAGCAATTAAATCTGGAGTTTTAAGAACTTTTCGCCCAGATTGGATAGGAACAGACGAAAAAGAAGTCTTTACTCCATATGAAAAAGGGCGTTACAGCGTATATAAAGATCGATTGAATGAAATATATGAAAAACCTTTAAAAGAAATTAACAATAAAATCGGAATGACAAGACCCAATGGAAAAGAAGATATCCAACATGGTGAAGCTAAAAAAATAAATTCATCATTAGATTATATTTTTGAATTATTTAATAAAAATATTAAACCTTATACCGATGGTAGCGCAACAAAAGATGATTTGAAAAATATTACAGACTCTATAGCCGAAATCCGTTGGATTTTAGCGCACTCAACACCTTGGCTAAGAGGCAGTGACGCGATTTCAAATGTATTAATGAGAGCTCTGTTTAAATCAGTCGGTATAAAAGCTTATCCGCCTGCTGAAAATATCTCATACGATTTTGAGGCATATTGTCGAGATTTACAAGACTATAAAGATAATTTCAGCTCCTTCTTCGAAAAACCTTTAGAAATTATAGAATAAAAAAAGAGGTTATTGTTTTTACAATAACCTCTTTTTATTTATCTTTAAATTATATCTTTTCAGGATTTCTCAATGGTATCAATCTATCTAAGTCAGAGTTGATACTAAAGTAGAATCTTGCAGTATTTTCGTTGTAATCGTTTCCGAATGGGAAGCCAACACCAACTTGTGCAGTAATCCAATCTGTTAAGCTCAAGTATCCGCCGAAGCCTACGCTGTGTAGGAATGAACTTGGATAGCTATAAGCATTGTTGTTTGTACCAATCCAGCCCCAATCATAGAATACAGCAAATCTTAATCTGTCATCTAGCCAAGGCCACATTTTATCTAAGAATGGAACAGGTGTTCTATATTCTAAAGTACCTGATACACCATAGTCACCAATGATTTCAGCTGGTTGGTAACCTCTTAAAGTGTAAGGTCCACCTAATTGCATTTGTTCAGCTGCAAACAATTTGTTTGGTGAATATTGACCATTAACTCTTACAATACCCATACTTCTTGAGAATAGTCTTTGAACACGAGTTGCACCTGCATTGAACTTAACAAATGTTGTATCTGCAGCAGAGCTTAACTTATCATCTCCACCCATACCAAAGTCAACTGCGAAATTACCAATCCAACGACCATAATTATCATCAGTCATACCATATAAGCCTGAACGCCATACGTGTAATTGATAATCAGAAATATATGTTTTTGGTTTTCCAATTGAAGTGCTTGCGTTTACAAAATCATAACCTGAATATAAGAACAAGTCTGATTTAGCTGTTTGAATAAGCGGATGTGTAATTTTTGTGAAATAGCTTTGAGCATCCCCTTTAACTCTCATTCCTCTATAAGGTCCGCCTAATTTAACGTGAGAATCTGAGAAATCAAATGATAATCTAGTACCATATGAGCTAACTGGCAATGAATAACCAGCCATCCAACCGGTTGCACCAGATGATAAGATTGTTCCGCCATAAATTTTATCACCCAAACCTGTTAAATTATCCATACCAACAAGGAATGAAACCCTTTGAGCGCCAGTATATGATCTACCGTAGTCATCATATGCAAAGCCTAAATTAACAGGGAATCTATCTCTTACATTCAAGGTAATAGCTGTATTTTGGTCACCTTCTGCTTGACGTTCAACTTCTGTTTGGATTTGAACGTAATCTTCACGGTTGATTTCTTTCATAGCTCTTTGAAGGTTTTTAGCATTAAATACATCGCCTTCTCTTAAGCCAGCTTTACCCATAATAATATGTTTTAAATACCATTCACGAGTCCATTTTTCGCCTTCTATGCTCATTTCACCGACTTTACTTTCGATGATTCTAATTGTTGCAACACCGTCTACAATTCTTTGAGGTGGAACAGTTGCATATGAAGTCAAATAACCTTTTGAGTGGTATAGGTTTGTAACTTTTGAACAAACTTCTAAAAGCTCATCAAAGAAAATATCTTCTCCAAGAACTTCTAAGGCTAGTTTTTCTAATTCTTCATCTGAAATTTCAGTATTGCCTTCAAAATTAATTTTTTCTAGCAAGAAGTGAGGATTATACAGCACACCTTCTCTGGCAATATTTTCTTCGACTGAAGCATCATAAATTCTTTCGTCTTTACTAACGTGATCTAGTGAATGAATATAACTTTTTTCAAGTTGGTATCCATTAATTTGTTGCATTTCCATCTTGTTGAATGCACCAGCATCATAACCTTGGTTAGCTACGCCACCAATTGGTTCGAGAGCTTTTGCGTCATTCATTGATAACAAGAAAAACAGTGCAAGCAAGTAGCAAATATTTTTTTTCATAGTATCCGGATTCCTAATTTTCTATAATAATGGGTTACACTTTGTTGTCTAACAATATCATATTTCAAATAAAACTTGAAGACAAATTAAATTGCTATTTTGTAACAAAGTATTAATATCCACTTAATATTTTACAACATTTGTAAATTTTTGTAAAGATTTTTCTAAAAAGTGTTATTAAAATTTCAAAATGTGGAATATAAAAAACAGAGCTAATTTATAAAGGAGTAACAATGGCTATTCAAGCAATTGGCATAGGCGGTTTAAACAAGATTGATTATGAGCATCAGCGCATAATCAGCGAATTACTTGCAATGGGTATTTCTCCAACATATGACAAAAATGCCGACAAAGAAAAACTTGAAGCTGAAAAAATAAAACTTATTGAAAAAATTTCAAATAAAGCAGAGCATAAAGAAGAACTGCCCCCAAAATTTGAAGATACTATCGTCGCATATCATCAACCAGATTCAGAAAGAGTTATGCTTGAAGAAAGCAAGCTTGGTGCAATGACTCTGGCGGAATTAAATAAAATATATTTCGGCTTATAATTCTTTCAAGAACTCCAAAATATTATCCAAAACCCTTTGCGTGAATTGTTCTTTAATATCTTCTCTTGCAAGATTCGAATCAACTTGTATTTTATAATTTTTGAATTTTTTATCAGTATAAATGGTTGAGTACATTAAACCAACAGGTTTTTCTGGCGTTCCGCCGGTCGGGCCAGCAATTCCAGTTGTAGAAACACAAATATCAGATTTTGTCAGATCACATAAGCCTTTTGCCATCTGATATGAACAATTTTCACTTACTGCACCTTCTGAATCTAACTTAACACCTAACATTCTTTCTTTTGCTTCATTCGCATAAGTTGTTAAATTAAGCGTTATATACGCAGAGCTACCTGAAACATCAGTTAATTTGGAGCTTAATAGACCACCTGTACAAGATTCTGTTGTTGAAATTTTTAATCCTTTTTGAAGTAATATTTTACCGATTTGTGATTCTGTATTCATTAATAACTTGTCCTTTTTAAAATAATTTTTGAATTTTCATCATAAAGATTATGCTTGTACCAAAGACCTTTAAAGCTTGAGTCAGGATTGTATAAGTACTGAGTATCTTTTGATACATTATATACTGCACTTACTGGTTTGCCACTTACACGATACTGAATAGCATAATATGGATAATCAGGGAATTCACCTTGAATAAAATCAATATATCTTAAATTACCTAGCGCATCATAATAGAAAATTTTAGAAAGATCTTGTTTATCTTGCAAAGCGTACATATAAATATGTTTTTGATTTTTGTAATAAAATGCTGAAATATTATAATTTTCATACTCTTTTAAACCTGCAGATGCAGCTATGTAGTGTTTTCTATATTCTTTGTCTTGAACAAAATCTTTAAAATCTTTCTTTAAATCTTTATTCTTTGAAATTTCACCATCTTTAAAAATAATATCTCTAATTTCATCAATGACAACTTGTTTCTCTACATATGATTTATCAATCCAATCATATTGAATATCTGCGATATAAACGTCATTATAATTTGCATAAGCTAAGTTTTGCGTAATAGCAAAAAATATAAATAAAGATTTTAATTTTTTCATAACAACTCCTTATCTAAAAGTAGTATACCATAATTTAAGCTTTTTATAGTATAATAAGTTTATGGATTTTAAAAAGCTATTTAGAGAAAAAAGAAGTAATCTTGCCATTGTTGTTGAAGCCTTTTTTGGGTTTCAAAAACATTTTACGCATATCATAGAAGTTGACCATCCAAATACAGAACCTTGCCTATACGCTATGTGGCACGGCAATCAATGCTGTGTTTTTGGTTTGCAAAATAAAGGCAAAACTAACGTTCTAATTAGCCGTTCACGAGACGGAAATGTCGTTGCGGCAGGCGTTGAAATGCTTGGATTTAAAACAATTCGTGGTTCAAAAGGCAAAAAAGGTGCAGTTGAAGCAACTCTACAAATGATTGACGTTTTAAAGAATGGCGAAAACTGCGCAATGATGGTTGATGGTCCAAAAGGTCCTGCTCATAAAGTTAAAGACGGCATTATTAAAATCGCTAAGCTTGCAAATGTACCAATTGTCCCAATGTGTTGGTATTCAAGCAACAAAAATTGGCTAAAATTTAATTCTTGGGATAGTTTTACAGTCCCTTTCTGTAATGTAAATCTAATCAATTTGTATGGGAAACCAATTTACGTCGATCCAAACGGAGATGCTGAAGCTGATGAAAAAGCTCGTAAACAATTACAAGAAAGCTTGGAAGATTTAGATAGAAGAATTGTTGATGAATATAATAAAGTGTATTGGCACGGCTTATGGAGAAGAAAACAAAAATAAGTTTGCTTGCAATTCAGATTGGCTCTGAAATTGCAGATGTGGAAGCTAATATTTTAAAAGTTGAAAATCTTTTAGAACAAAATTTGTCTTCTAAAAGAGCTGATTTCGTATTTCTTCCAGAAGTTTGGACTTGTGGTTGGGATTGCGTTTCTTTTCCAGCTTGTTCAGAAGAACTTGAGAACGCAAAATCAATCAATATGCTAAAAAAAATTGCAAAAAAATATCAAGTCAATATTATTGGCGGTAGTATTATTGAGAAAAAAGCAGACGGAACATTAAGAAACACTTGTCCTGTAATAAGTAGAAAAGGTGAATTGGTTTGCACTTATGAAAAAAATCATTTGTTTTCATACTATGGATGCGCAGAGAATAATTATGTAAAAGTTGGCACACAGCCTGTAATAGCCGAACTCGATGGGATTAAAATCGGTTTGACAATTTGCTATGACATAAGATTTCCTGAAATTTATAGAGCTTATAGAAAAGCAGGTGCAGATATTTTAGTAAATATGGCAGCTTGGGGTTCAGAAAAGAAAATTCCATGGGACAGTATGACAACCTCAAGAGCAGTAGAAAATCAAACTTATTTTGTCGCTCTTACACAAACAGGTAAACTAAGAGAAGGCGCAAATCTTGGTCATTCAATGATTTTGGATTACAAAGGCGACATTTTGTCCGAAATAAATGAAATCGAAGGCGAAATTTATGCTAATATAGATTTGGATGAGATGTACAGTTTTAGGGATAAATGTAGAGTTTTAGATGATATAAAAAACTCGTATGAGGTTGTTATAAGATGAAAAAAATATTGTTATCATTAATAATGCTTGCGACTTTAACACTAGGAGTTCAAGCAAAAAAAGTTAAAAACGATTTTGAAAACGTAATATTTGATTCTGGCGTGGATATTGAATCAATTGCAGTTTCAATAAAAAATGCAGACAACGGCAAAATTGTATACTCATTGAACGACAAAATGTTAATGAACCCCGCTTCTGTTCAAAAGATTTTAACAACACCTGTAATAGCAGAAACCCTTGGGGAAAACTATGAATTTTCTACGGATTTATATCATAGAGGGAAAAATCAATATTTAATAAAATTAGGTGCTGATCCGTATTTAAGCGATAAAGGTTTAAAAACATTGGTTTCAAATTTACCAAAAGAAACTTCAAAAATTTTCATTGACGATTCAATTTTAGATACAAAAACTTGGGGCGAAGGATGGCAGTGGGACGATGATATGAATGTTCTTATGCCAAGATTTGGCTCGTATAATTTAGATAAAAATCTAGTTAAATTAACAATTATGCCAACTGATAAAGGTCATTTTGCTAAAATTATTAATCCAAGCAACTTTCCATTGGTCTTTTTTAATAACATAACAACTTCTGATAAAACAAATATTGACGTGCATAGAGATAATGCAGTTTCTGCAAACACACTTGTACTAACAGGAACAGTTGCACGACCAACAATAATTTATATACCAACTACTGATCTAAAAAGATATTTTCATATAAGATTATTAAAAAATCTTGAAAATAAAAATATCTACTTAAGCGATTCCATCTCAACTTCTCAAATTAATGAAAATGATGTTTTACAAACTAGCGTTAAACATAGCATAGACGACGCTGTTATAGATATTTTAAAAAACAGTAATAATCTAGTTTCTGAGACAACATTTAAACTTGCTGGGGGAAAATATTTAGGAAATATTACGGGTTCAGATGCAGCTGGTATAAAGATGTTTAATGACTATTGCGAAAGAAATAAACTTGATAATTCAAGAATTAGAATTACTGATGCAAGTGGTGTTTCTAAAAACAATCTTGTATCAGCAGATTTCATTACTGAATTTTTAGAGGTAAATAAAAATAATCCTGTTATGGATAAGTTGCCTAAACCTGGCGAAGGTACGTTGACCCATAGAATGCTACCTCTAAAAGATAAATTAAAAGCAAAAACAGGAACACTATCTGATATAAGTTCTATTGCAGGATATTTGACTTCAAAAAGCGGTAAGAAATTTGTTTTCTGTATAATGACAAACGATATGAAACTAACTAATTCTGATAAAAAAATGCTTGAAGATTTTATTATTAGGGAAGCATACTTAAGATTGTAATGTACGAAATTATTTCACAATATCTTGAATACTTAGAAATAGAAAAAGGCTTAGCGCAAAATACTATTGACGCTTACCGTAGAGATTTATACTCTTTTGCCGAAAATTGCGAAAAAGAATTGAATAAAATTGATAGACTAAACATAAGTGCTTATATTCGTTCGCTCAAAGAAAAAGACCTCGCTCCTACAACTGTAATAAGACGAGTCGCTTCTCTTAGAGGTTTCTTCAAATGGACAACTTCTATGAACATTTTAGAAAAAAATCCTGCTTCAACTTTGGAACAGCCAAAAGTACCGCAAAGATTACCAAAAGTTATTTCATTAAAAGAAATTGAAGAAATTTTACATTCAGATTTGGAACCTTTACAAGCGTTAATTATTGAGCTTTTGTATAGTTGCGGATTAAGAGTCTCTGAACTTGCAGATCTTAAACTAAATGACATTGATAAATCTTCCAAATATGTAAGATGTTTTGGTAAAGGTTCAAAAGAAAGAATTATTCCTATTGGGAAAAAAGCTATAGAAGCTTTGGATAAATACCTGCCTGAACGAGAGCTTATTATTAAAAAATTTAAATTGACTACCAAAAAACTTTTGATAAGTAATAACGGTAGGCTAATTAACAGACAAGATATTTATAATTTAATCCATAAAAAAGGAAAAGACATTCACAAAAATATTTCTCCACACACCTTGAGACACAGCTTTGCAACTCACTTACTGGAAAATGGAGCTGATTTAAGGGTTGTACAAGAACTTTTGGGTCATAGTGATGTTTCCACAACTCAGCTTTATACACATATTAGTAAAAAACGTTTGAAAGAAGTTTATTTTAATATTAATAGATAAATTTTATTCAAAAGATTTTATTATTTTGTAAATAGTCTCAATTTTTTCTCTATCTTTAATGTTTTTTATAGAAGATATAATTTCTTCAACTAATTCATCTTGTGGTTTAAGGTGATTAATTTTAAATAAATCTTGCGGAGTAATTTCTAAAATTTCTAAGATTTTTTCAAAAGTATCAGCAGTGAAAAAATTCTTTCCAATTTCTATTCCGCATAAAGTTCTTGTAGCAATCCCGATTTTTTCAGCAAATTGTTCTTGAGAAAGGCCTTTTTGTTGCCTCAATTGTTTTATTTTTTGTCCAATTTGTTTTTTGATATTTAAACTCATACTTTATATATTGTATAGTTATTTTATTTCTAGTAACAGGATAATAAGTATAATTATGATGTTATATTTTGATGTTTAATATCATTTTGTTAAAATTTGTAAAGCTTTAAATGGCTTATGGTTACTTGATTTTACAAAAATAAGAGGTTAAATATCAATTTTCTTGGCAATTTTCATAACTCAAATGTTTTTATATAGATACAAGACACGGGGAAATCGATTTCAAACGGGGATATTAAAAGAAAGTATTAAAAGACTTTCTAAAGACAAAAAGGGAAATTTAGTAATAGTTAAGAAAAGGAGAAAAACATTATGGCAAATTGGGGAAATTTAATTGCAAAAGTAGCACAATTACAAGGTTCCAAAGGTATGGTAACTTTAGGTAGAAAACAAATGCTTGCAGCTGCCAAAAAAGCAGGAATGAGTGAAAAACATTTACAAGAAATAGGTGAAATTCTAGGAAGAGCAAAAAAACCACAAGTTGATATTGCTTATAAAGTATCAGATCAAGGCTTTACAGTTGCAGCAGCACGTCTTAGAGATGATAAAAAAGTTTTAGGTAACATTGCAGCATCTGTAACGGACTTAGGAACTGAAACACCTGCAGTTAAAATGCGAATGTCAATCGGTGAAAATGGAAAATATTATACAGGCAGAGGCTGGGTAGATTTAGGTGGAAACTATAATGTAGATGATGTTGCAATGAATGTTGCATTAAAAAACGGTGTCTGGGAAGGCAGTTCACATATCGGTACACTAACCGCTGGTAGTGGAAAATTAAATGCAAAAGCAACAATAGATGATTTACAAGAAGCTATCAAAAAACTTAGTCCAGATGATGCACAAGAAATAGAAGGTTTAACTTATCAATCTGCAATCGATAAAGTTAACGAGCTAGCAAATAGTTGGTTGAAATTCGTTAGAGAGGCTGTTTCAGGTAAACAAAGACCAAGATATGATGGACCTGACAAAGTTGCAGATTTTGGTGATGTCAAAGTAAAATCTATTGATGAAATCTTTCAAGAATTCCGTAAAAACAAATTAAATACTGATAAAAAAATAGATGAAGAAATTGTACAAAATATTTTTGAAGAACGTCCTGCTGAAGGAAAGAATATAAATTTAGATAAATTTAAAGATTTTCTAGATGGACTGCCAGATGCAGGGAAGAAAAGTATTTACGATGCACTAGACGAAGCTTGTAAAAAATATAAAAACAATAAGTTATAAAAAGCTAATTAATAAATAAAAAAGCCGGCGGCTAATGTCGTCGGTTTTTTTGTTTAGTTTGATGAGATTGATTAATCTGTTAGAGTTTTCTCATCCATGGCTTGAAGCTGTTTTGACTTGTAATTATGGATGACTGCGTCAACCAATAAGTCGTAAGAAGAACTTTTCTCAATATTCGGAAATTCCTCTTTTAATTGTTGTCTGACCATTGCTTCTAGCCTTTGTTCGTCAGCTTTGATTTTAAGTTCTGTACTAGACAGAGACTTTATATATTCCTCATTAGCTAATCTTTGACCTTCTGAAAAAGTCAAAAGTTTAGCTTTTGGGTTCAATGCTTCTTTAATGCTTTTTAAAAATTTTAATTTAAACATAACATACACCTTCACTTTTTAGAATTTGCTTTTTAGCGTTTTCTGTTAATGATTTTTACATACACTTTACATCTTTATAAAGTCTATAGATTTTGAAAATTGACTATTTTTTTGTAAGTTGTTACAAAAATTTACAATCGACTCTCTTATCCATTTAATTTAGAAAAATCTGTTAACATTATATACTTATTT
>JAZNBJ010000070.1:0-21420 GCA_045586965.1 Candidatus Gastranaerophilaceae bacterium
ATCTTTCGGCAAATGTTTTGAAAGTCATATTGTCTTGAGACTTTGTTTTCTCAAATACAACTTCATTTCCATCTTTCATTTTGACTGTAATTTTTACATCATAGCCACTTGAAACTGTATCAGCAATCTGTTGAAGGTACATATAGTCCATATCAACTCGGGCTAATCTTCGCTGAGCTTTACTGATCTCAGCTTCTTTTTTACATATTTCCCGGAACTTCTTCCACGCCTTGAACATTTCCGTTATCTCCTTCTAATGGGTTAGTTGATTCTGTTGGGCTGGCCATTTGGTCATTGTTATCCTGTGCTGGGAACTGGTATGAAGCTGCTTGAGCTGCAGCACCTGTCAAATCCTGAGTAGCACCAGCAGATAAACCTTCTTCAGTAGCAGGAGCTATTTCCTGTTGTGGTTCATTACTCAAATCAGCAAAACCTTCTTCATTCATTATTTCAAGTAATCTTGATTTGAGCTTTTCAAGTTTCATTACAGCTTCCAAATCTTTACTTGAATAAAGTTTGTTTTCTTCGATAATAATCTGAGTCAACAACTGCTGATAGCCAACATAATCAGGAATATCATAATTGTCATTTTCAATAGCATTACTAATAGTAGCATCGATTGCATCCTGTACAGCTGAAGCGCCTCTATATGCTTCTTCAAGGTCAGGAGAGTCAAGATATAAAGCAACCTTATCAGTTGTAATCAAACCAATCTGAGTCAACTGCATAATCTGTTGTATTTTAGTAGCAGGATCTTTTGAAAGAGCAGATGCAGCAGAGAACTGAATCTTGAACAAATCTTTCTGCTTTCTAATATCTTCCCAAGAGTAATCTGCTGTATCAACAGATTTAGGAAGAATATCACCTTCGTTGATTTCCATAATAAGATTAGCTAAATCTACGAATGCGTGTACGTAATTATCAACTTGAGTCTGGAAACGGTCACTTTCAATATCTTCCATTGTAGATAAAGCAGCACCAGAATCCAATCCCGAAGGCTTCTGACTTTGAGCAGAAAGTTGAGAGATGCCAATAATCTCATAAGCTTGTTTTACATAAGAATCAAGTAGGCTCTGCCAAGAAGGGTCAAAAGGGGCTGGAGTAACATTTACTACAGGTAACTGATTCATTCCAGGTCCCATCTTTACTGTATATGCCATACCAGTTCTGTTAGAAATATCTTCTTTTGTCAATGAAGAACCAGCCTGAACATAAGTAACGTTTCCTGGAGTCAACTGAGCTGCGGTAGAAATCTTCTGATTGATAAGGTCAATGTTTGTCTGAATACCATCAAGTTCATCTACAACTGAAACAGTTTTTGTACCAAATACTGGTCTTGTATGATAAATAGCAATAACAGGAACAACGTCTGCTTTATATGTTTTATCCAGCGCCTTGGCGTCATTTACATAAGCCAACATTTTGTGTTCAATTACATCAAAGAAAAGTTTGAAGTTTACATATTCAGATGTATACTTTCCTTTTATTCCATATTTATCCAATTGAGTAACAGGCATGTTTTTATACTCAACTAAAAGTTTGGTAGGTTCGCCATAACCTTTTTCTGTATTACAAACAGCTACTTGCCATGTTCCAGGAACTTCAATAGTCTTTATAAATGGATTGAAGAAAATATATCCAATTCCAAAAATACAAGCGTTGCGATAACCTTTACTTATTTTATCCTGAACATGCTCTTTATCATAAATAATGTCAAAGTACTGTTGCGCCTGTTTTACAATTTTACGAGTTGAGAACAAACCATTTACAGGGTTGAAGTAAGGCCTAACTTTCTGATTGGCTAATTTAGAAACCAATGCATCAATAACAGATTTTACAACATTGATTTTAGGGCTTTGTGCTAAATCAGAATCCTGTATATTATAAAAACGATAATTCCAAATTGAGTCGTCATATTCAGTCAAGTATGTCAAATCAACAGTAACATCATTCATATAGCGAGCTAAATTATAACTGTAGCGCTGAATGTTACTATCTATAATTGACTGAAGCTTTGTTTTACTTCTATCTACAGACCAATTGCTCATTTACATATTTCCTTTATTCTATTTGTTACAATAAAAAAGGCTACCCATTTATGAGTAGCCAAATATAGGAGGTAAAGCGGTTTATAAGAACTCCGCCAAACTTATACTTCAATTAGAGAGAAGCAACACCAGCAGAAGCTGTACGTCTAAGGATGAAGTTACCATAAACGTGAGCTGCAATCTCAAATGCAGGTCCGAATGAACCAGCTGTACCTTCAGTGATTGTGAACAATTTGTCCATGTTCAACTTAGCTGTTGGCTGGTCGCCGATTCCCTGGTCACCTACAGCTTCAATGTCAGCCTTTCCAAGCTGGTCATTTGATACTGGGTCAAGTACCTTTCCTACACCGTTGAGGTCGTAGAATGCAAGGTCATCAGTATCGAGCATATAAGCTTTACCTTCTGTACAGTAAGGGTCAATTACTGTGCGGCCAACGAATGCATCACCAAATGCAGTAGCAAGTTCTGAGTAACCAGCTGTGAAGCGGTTCTTGTCGTTACCACTGTTTGTTGCCTGCCACAAGTTTCTCTGAACACCAAGTTCAGCACCTACAGCGTCCCAAGTTTCGTCGTTGATAAGAACAACGTTGTTCAAACCACCAGCACGTTTTGTTTTCTTGAGCAAGTCAACTAATGTGTCTGTAAGTGGAGTAGAACTAGCAGAGTGGTCAGCTTTTGTAGCAAACTGTCCAGCAAGGCGAGATACTGCCTTAGAACGATCCTGTCCACGGAATGTAGCTGTGATATAATCTGAAGCGAAACGAGATGTTGCATCACGGTCGAAGTAAGAAGGAAGGATTTCAGCCAAACCTTCGATACCCTGGATAGAAGCACCATTACGAGCACCGTAAAGCTCGATGTAGTCACCTTCATAAACTGCTACAGCGTTTGTTGCATCGAATGTGATTGTCTCATCATCGATTGCTGTTACAGTACAGATTGCGTTTACAAGTGGGTCAGAAGGAAGAGCAGTCTTAGTTGTACCGTTAGAAGCGATAACAAACTTTGTACCAATATCCATCTTGATAGCACCTGCAGAAGTAATCTTCCAAATGTTACCAGTTGTTGAAAGTGTATCATCAGCAGGAACCTGGTCAATTACACCATATTTACCACCGTAAAGATACATTGCCAATGTCTTTGACATACCATCGAAACATCCTGCCATTTTGTTAGCAAGAGCCTTCATGTAAGCACCACGCTCTTCTGAAGTTGTCAAAATTTCTGGCTGATTGATGTCAAACATACCAACCATGTAACCCTGTTCTGCAGTCCATTCAATGTTTCTTACACCATTGATAGAACCAGATGCAGAAGCTGTCTTCAACATACCATAGTCTGAGCTGAAGTTACCACCATTACCAAGCTGTGCAGCATATTTGATTTCCTTACCTGCACCCCAATTCTCTTTCTTGATTTTATGAATAACAGGTGAGTTTTGATATTTGTTATTTGCTACACCAGAAAGATAAACAGTTTTCAAGAGATTCTTGATTTCTCCATTTGAAACAATTCCCATTATATTTTACATGCGGTATCGACCCCGCATTTAGGTCAATCAATTTTATATTCTATTTGTTGAGTCTTATGTGTCTGGTATGATAATATATAATTATTAGCAACTATACTAATTATATACAAATAGATAAAGAAGGAATATTATATGATGAAAAAAGGACAACACTCAAAAAAATATTTTACAACTAGAACTTATGTTTTAGAGCTTTTATCTGATGAGCTAAAATTATCTAAAGCAACAATATCAAAATATATTAGCGAATGTGGATTGTATGCGCCATTTGATTTAGAAAAGATTCAGGTCATTAGAGATCACTATAATTTTGTAAGAGAAAATGAACATAAAAACAGAAGTGAAGCAGCAGCCAAAGTTCCAAGGGCTAATAAAGGTAATGTATCAGAAGAAACAAAAAAGAAAATATCAGATGCTAAAAAAGGAAAGCCGGCTTGGAATAAAGGGTTGCCTGGAAGAAAACATACGTATGAAGAAAAGTTGCATCAAAGTGATAAAATGAAAGCTTGGCATTCTAAACATCAAGGAAATATTTTAGATGTTTGTGAAAAAACTGGTTATAGCCCATCATATTGTTTGAAACACTTTCCACATACATTAGACAATCATAAAGCTATTTTTGATATTGATAACATAAATGATAAAAAAGCAGGGAAGCCGCATTCATCTTTTGAAGAAAAAGAGTTGGTTGATTTCTTGTCAACTATTTACAGTGGTGAGATTATAGAAAATGATAGAAAAATTTTAGGAAAAGAACTTGATATTTATATCCCAGGTAAAAATATTGCAATAGAATATAATGGTCTTTTTTGGCATTCTACATTCTATAACAAAGATAAGAATTATCATAAAAACAAAACAGACTTATGCGAACAAAAAGGCATACGTCTTATACATATTTTCTCAGATGAGTGGCGCGATAAAAAAGATATATGCAAATCTATTATAGCTTCTGCATTAGGCATTTATAAAGAAAGAATATTTGCCCGACTTTGCGTTATAAAAGAAGTTGATAAAAAAGAAGCTAAACAGTTTTTTGAGAAAAATCATATACACGGCTCTGCTCAAATGTTCAGAGCAATAGGACTATATTACAGAGACGAGCTAGTTATGTGTTGCTCATTTAGAAAAATGTTTGTAAGTAACAAAAAATATGAAAAGTGTATTGAACTTTCAAGAATGGCTTCTAAGTTGAATACTCAAGTTATAGGTGGTTTTAGTCGTCTTATGATGCACAGTGGCTACAGATATGTAGAATCATTTATTGATAGAGGTAAGTTTGATGGAAGTGGGTATGAATCAACTCTTTGGCATAGAATGAAAAATACGCCTATTGATTATTGGTACACTGATGGAAAAACTAGATTTGGAAGACAAAGCTTTATGAAAAGAAGTTGTTTGAAAAAATGGCCATCATCAGACCCAAACAAGTCAGAAGAAATGCTTTGCGCTGAAAATGGCTTGTATAGAATATATGGCAGTGGAAACTGCAAAATGTACTGGGAGTTTAGTTAGCCATTTTTATGCATAAACTCCTGAATGTGTTCGATTTGTTTGTGGCAGTAATTTATCCAATCTTTATTTCTAGCCTGAAAGTTGTCTAGCTGAGCGTCTTTCCAGTATTCAATTGCTTGAAGACACTCTCTAGTCTTTTCATTATCCAAGCCAAAACCAATTTTATGTTTACCATCTTTTGTTTCTATTGTATATTCTATAAGCATTAGTATAAATCCTCAATACAAACATATTCATCTTCACCGACAGAACAATAAGTAAAGTCTCTTGTTTCATCAAGGCCTTGCGAGTTCTCATTGTTCAATCTTTCAACTACAGTTGGATGAGACATTTCATAAAGAACATCTTTATCCAATTCTTGCATGTTTTTGTTACAACTCGAGCCTAAAGCAGCCCAGTAACATAATGTAACTAAGCTTCCATAATTATATGTTTGTTTCTTTACATAACGCATAATTATAGTATCAACAGCATCTTCAACTTTCTTTTCATAATTTGGAAACCAACCGTTTTTACCATTTCTTTTGATGACCGCTGATTTACAACAATCTTCTATAAGTGGCTTCATTTCAAACCAAAGAATACTTTTATCCCCAGTTTCATTATATTTTTGCTGAAGTTCTGAGAATTTTTTCTGTCTTTGCTGCTGTTCTTCTACAGTAAGTGGAACTGTTCTGCTCCACTCACCAAAAGCTATTCGCTGTTCTTCAGTTATTTTGTATGCCAATTGTAAGTTCTCCAGCGATAATTTATTTCTTTTTCATCAGCAATACCTTTATACAAAGATGGAAAAAATTCATCAAAAAATGTTTCTTTTTCATTTCTTGAAGGGAATACACACATCTCTGCAAAATTACCAAACTTATCAAGAGATAGTATTGCGGCACCTAAAGTGTTGTCTCTTTTTCTGTAATAAACAACATACTTTGGTTTTCCAGGTGAAACTGTTCTATCAAGCGTCTTGTTCTGAATAAGATAGTCAAACGCTTTAGGCGGAATATAGATGTCAATGTTTTTCATTAGCAACTCCTGTTTATTTAGTTATGAGTGTTATAATTCTTGCATCAACAGGTTTTCCGTATTTGAAGCACAACGAATCTGTAAGTGAATTGTATAAAAATAATCTATCCTTGAAAAGTACCCAGTGATTGTGAACTTTTCCATTTTCATCTGTTCTTTCAAAGTTTACAACTGCATATCCTTTTTCAGGTAAATCTTTGATTGCTTCGATTCTTTTCTTTTCAACTCGATATTTATACCCAGTTGCTTTATTCATCAAACCTTCTGCATCTTTTACAAAACCGTCTTTATCTAAAACAGTTCTATCATCAATAAGCCCAGCTACCATAACTGAAGCAATCGTTGTTTCCAAAAAGATTTCATTCTTTTCTTCTGTATCTGCAATCATGTCTAAAGCTGCGTACAGATAACTTACGGCCAGACAACAATTGTCTGCAATGTTTTTGAATTTTGTTTGTAATGCCATTTCTCTCTCCTATTTACTTATCATTATTATTGTTGTCGTCGCTAAACAACTCACAGCAATACCACTCGTCAAGAGAGTTGCTGTCTTCAACAATTTGTTGTTTCGCTCGGATTTCTCTAATAATGTCACTTGCTTCATCAATTCCTGTGATTGCTTCTCCATTATTAGATTGCTGTTCTCTAGCTGCTTCGACAACTCTTCTATTTTCTGATTGCTGAGCATCAGATTCTCTTTTGAGTTCTTCAACTCTTGCTCTATTTTCGTTAGCTGTGTCTCTGTTATCACATACTTTTGCTCTGATAATAAAGGCGACAATGCCAGCGAAAAAAGAGCCAAGACACATAAAAATTTTCTTAGCTCTTTCATTCAATTTTATACCTCTTTTATATATTCAACAAAGTCTTTTACTGCAACTTCAGGTTCAATGTAATCAATCTTTGCTCCAGAAGGTCCAAGTAGGCTGAAGTAAAGAATATCATTTCTTCTACATTTCTGAATTACATTTTTATTGCAGCAGTATCCGAAGGCGTCTGGAAGTGAGTGGGCCCATAGTGTCATAACTTTTGTATTACCTGTAATAAGATGTGCTAATGAACTATCAATAGTGAAAGCGCCTAAACATCTATCTGATTTTGATAAAACATAATAAACGAGATAAGGAACAACGAAATGTTCACATTTATCAATCTGAGGTTCATTTGGTAAAGCATACTGAATTACAGCTACATCTGGATTTGCTTTCTTGAATTCATCAACAAACTTCTGAGCTTTATCAATTGGGTAATGTCTTTTCAATGGCTCGTGTTCATAGTCATAAGGTTTTTTAGCCCAGTCACCATCTGGGGGATTATCCAAAGGAGACTGTCCACCAGCAAACTGTACAAGAATAAACTTATCTTTGATTTTTCCAAGAATATCCTCAATCTGTTTAGTAAGCTGAGGGAATACTTTTTCTGGGTTTAGATAAAGTTTATTGTAATCTTCTTCAGGTACTTCAGGTACATTCAACAATTTACACCAAGCATCTCTATAGTTGAGCTTTTTGTAAATAAAATCTGACATATCATAAAGACGATGTTCAATGATTTCAGCGCCTTCTTCAAAAGCATCAAAGATAAAGTCTTTTGCTTCTTCTGGCTTATAATAATCAATACCTGCCGCTGCAAAAATATCCCAATAAGGACTCATTACTTTTACAGAATAATCTGATTTTGGTAATGACTGAATAACACGGATAAGTGATAAGTTCAGTCCAAGGCCTCCCTTGACATCAATAAAAAATTTTTTCATTCTATCTCCATTTCTCCATTTTTTACTTTATTATAGAGGTGAAGTGCCTCTTTATAAGTTAGTTGAATTGCAGAAAATAGAAGTGTTTCTTCATCTTCAGCATAAACAACTACACACCACAAATCTTTTGTCATTTCATAAAGGTAATACCATTTTCCCTCAATGTGTTTACATTTCAAAACTTTGTAGTCTAATGACAGATTCAAATAAGGAACCTCCCAAACATTTGGATAAACTCTTTACTTCTCAACTTTTCTCTGTTTTCTGGTTTTATCCTTTCAAGGTCAGTAACACATTTATGGCAAAGTGGACAAAGCAAAAAGAACTTATCAGGATTTAGGTTTTGATAATTTTCTACGCTGTTGTCTGCGTGGTGAAGTTGAAGGATTTTTGTTTTCTTCCCGCAGCTTTGGCAGTTCTGTCCCCTCTCCTCTATTATTTTCTTTCTGAAGGCTCTCCATTCCTTTGTCTTTCTGAAGTCTGACTTCGCTTGATTTCCTTTTATTCTCGCCATTATTTACAGTCTCCAACAACTTTTTAGTTTTGTTATACAAATTAGTATATGCTTCAGCTAATTCATCGACTGTGAATGTTTTTATTTTTCCATCGAGCTCTAAGTAAATAATGTTGGTATTATCTTTTAGTACACTTTCTAAATAAGTTATTGGTAAGCTCATATTGTTTTTCCTCCGTCTGATTTCCCGTGCCACCCATCTCCCGAGCCAGTTGCGGTACCTGTCCATTCCAAAACTCTTGATGCGTGGCTGTCGCAATATGGACATTTCTGATTATTCTTTTCTTTGTCGTAATCATTTATTGATATTGCAACCTCAAACTTTTTACGACATTTATCGCATTTGAATTTGTAAATCATTGTAATTCTCCTATGTAAGTTAGTATCTTTTCTCTCAAAGCACGCTGAAAAGCTCTAAAGTCTATAATTCTAAGTCCCAATGCTTTGCGAACTTGTTCCCAGTTCATTCCTGATAACTTCAATTCAACAGCGTCTTTATAGTCGCCTTCAAGATCATTCAACAACATATCATATTCTTTGTGGTCATTACTAATATAGTCTGTGTTTCTTTCAGACGCATTTCCATTCAAACTATTGAAATAATCTACAGACTTTTCATTAGCCCACTGTTTGTATGTTTCTCTAACAATATCTCGAGTTGTAAAGTTCTGTAAGTAATGAGCAAACTGAATATAAAATGTCCAAGTTTCAGGGTTCTTTATCTTCGAAAGTTTCAATGATTCAGCAGCGTCGTGAAGTACTTCATAACAGTCCACATAGAAGTCTCCAAAGTTATCATCATAAACTTGTTTTCTAATTTCTTCAGGCAACTTCTGAAAATACTTCATACAAAGTGGTCTGTATTTTTTCCAAAGAGACTCATAATCTTTATTCTTTACAAACTCATAATCAATACTCATCAAAATAATATATTCCTTGCAAGCTGTATGGTAATCTTTCTCTTCCTGTAATATTTACATTTCCATTTTTACCTACAATTACTAAAGTTTCATTATCAACTAAAATATAAAGACAAGTACGACTTACATCCCAGAATCTTCCTTTACATTGGCGTTCTTGAAGTTCTTCATCTGTAAGATAGCTAGGAAATAATTTTGATGCTTCTTTCACGTCTGATGGTGAATGACACATCAATACATTATTCTTTTTTACTTCATCAAGAGAATGACAAGTACTATCGTATCTAATAGTACTAACAGTATAATTTGGTCTAGTGTAAATAACATTACTATTATAAGCAGTTGAAGTAGTGTTCATTTTTCTTACCTCTTGATAATTAGTTTTCTTATTGACTTAGTATCAACAATAGCTTTCAATTTAGTTTTATACAAATCTCTTTTCATATAAAAACATTCTTCGACAGGTGGCACCAACCTATAAATGTCATCTCTGCTTGCTATAATTATATTATCAGCGTTTACAAAAATGAAGAAGTCATTTATCTTATCATCTAAAGATTTATGGTTATTTGGCTTAGAGTACGCATCAATTAGCACATATGTGCCTTTGCAGTATTGACAAACTTTGACATCATACACAACACCATCTGATGATATAATGTCAGCCCCAAGATAGTTGAGAAAGGAATCAGGCATAAACATTATATCTTTATTTCCAAAGATTTTATCTTTATGCTGTAGTATTATTGGTAAGAATTGAGCCTCGACATTGTTTGTACCGTTTGTATCTTTGTACTGCAAATATGCAGAATGTGCTTTATTATATTTTTCTCTAAGTTCATTGATTGTCATCTTTCATCTCCTTACAAAACAATTAGTAAATTTCATTTTCTTGATAATATAATTATAACAAATAGATTAGTTGCTTACATTTTTTGTAAGTATACTAACTAAGTAAAGGGAACCAAACCTATAGCTGAGGCCAGCACGCGTGCTATAGCTGGTTTCAGTTATAGGAGACGGAATGAATAGAGATAAAACATTTTTACAAAGAACAAGTTTAGATTACTCAAAAGACAAAATCCTACCAGTAAAATACTTCCCAACATCATTACCTACAGATGAAGTAATTCTCAAAGAAACTAATGAAGTTTACCAAAGAGATTATGGTGTTCATAAAAAAGGCGATAAAAAATATAAAAAAATATTCAAATACAGAACAGTCTATAATGACATTTTCTCAGCGTGGAAAGCAGTAACAAACACTGAGCCACACGCAAAGCAAGTATCATCAGGACTAAACCATAAAAGAAGAGACATCTTGATATGTGATATTGATGTTGAAGTAAACGATCCTGATGTTATAGAAAAATTGAAAAATATGAACTGCAATTACATTATAAGAAACCCAAAAACAAAGCATCTTCAAGTTGGTTGGAAATATGATAAACCATTATGGGTTGACTATGGTGGAAGCAAAATACATAGAAGTAATATCCTCAAAATAAATGAATATGTAAGACAACAAGTAGCAAGAAGAAACAAAGATGTTGACCTCAATAAAGTTGGCGACGACTGTTATACAGGTTGGCAATGCAAAAATCCATATTGTAAAGACTTAGAGCTTCTTTATATAAATGAAGAAAAAACAATACCAAGCAACTTAGAAACATTCAATGTAGCAAAGCAATACAAAGTACTCCCTAATGCAAAAGTAAGTAATCCAGTATATAAAACTAATTCTTCTTCTTTCTATTGTAATAATACAAATATTACAGTAGATAATAAACAGTCTAGAGATTATTATATTTACACAAACCTTAGAACAAAAATTTGGGACTTTATGAGAAACAATGATGATAAACAACCAACATTTGAAGAAATGTGGTCAATGGCTCAACAGTTGAATGAAGAAGCTGCTGTCAAAACAGGCAAAGGTATTATGCCAGACAATGAAGTTCTCAAGGTTGTAAAATGTACAGGTAAATGGGCTATTGACCATTTTAGAAGAATTGATAACAAAACAAATGAAGGCTCATTTTATAGAAACAAAGCAACAAGATACGAAAATGCTGTAAGATATGCTAAAAGCCTTATTTTATGGGGTAAAGTAAAGAAAGAAACTGGAAGCACTAGAGAAGTAGCAGCAAAGCTAGGAATATCAGCAAACCAAGTATCAATACTTAGAAGAAAGACATTAGAAGAAGTAGTAAAACTTTACAATGAATGTCAAGTATTAGCAAATGTCAAAAAAGAAAATGAAAACAAACAAAAGTATGAAACATTGTTAGAAGAAGTACAACTTGTATATATTGATATTTTATCTTCTTTCTATTGTAATAATACAAATATTACAGTAGATAACAATAATGATAAAACAACTGATAAACAGGTTGAAAATTTGACTTGGGAAGAGTTCTATAGTTCTCAAACTGTTTGGAATGTATTGAAGAGAAGACCAATGCTGAAAGATTTTATTGATTATAAAAATAATAAACTAACCATAAGAGAGGCCGCATAATGAAAAAAACTATAGAAGAACAGATGAAGACAGAGTATAAGAAATATAAAGATGTATGCAAGAACCCAAAGTCATTCTATGATTGGGCTTCTGACTTCAAGGCCAGAACAGTAAAGTCTTTGAAAAATTTACTTGAGAAATGGGAAGAGTATGAGCCAAAGAAAGTTGTTGTGATAAAAGTGAAAAAAGGCTCGCTTTTCTAATCAATTCGTATTTTTAGTAGACTTACTTTTTTGTAAGTATTACTAAATAATATAGCTCAGTTGCAGGGGCTTCCAAGGTCTGAAACATGACGGCTGCAACATTCGGCATAAGGTGTTCCTATATTTGATTCCATGTATTACACCTCGCCGTTACACTCACCTTTTTCATCTAAGCTCTGTTTGAAATATAGCAGAGCTTTTCTTTTCTCTTATACTAGATAATATAAGGAGAATAAAAATGAAAGATTTAGAAACTTTATGGATAAACGGCGAAATTACAAACAATGGAGCTCGCGAGGCAATAAAAGCCAGAAAAGCTTTACGGTTATTTGAGCAGGCTTTGTTATATTACAACACATCTGATTTGAGCTGGAAAAAATGTATCAAAAAAGCGAAAAATTCAGAGAAAAAATACTCAGAATTCTGTAGAGATTTGTGATTCCTTGATAATATAGATATATCAGGAAGACCTGATAATTCGTTATTCATTGAACGCCGAGAGGGCGTACAGGCTATTGGCTCAAAAGAGCTGATGGCCTTTTATTTTTATAGGAGATAAAAAATGAAAACTTATACAATGCCAGATGGATTCCAAATCACAATCGTAAACGAAAAAGAGCCTAAAGAGAAAGTTAGCGAAAAAACTGTTTTTGAAGAAATGTTGAAAAATACTGAAAAAAATTTAGAAAACACTGAACTTCAAGAATAAGTCTTTTATATTATAATTGTCTAAATAAATAGATAAGGAGTTATCGAAAATGAAAAGATCAACAAAAATCACAATTGCAATTTTATTATTTTTTATCGTACAGGTTTTTGTTACAGGTTTTTGCTGTAAACTTTCAGCAAAGCCTCACAATCTTAGAACAGACCTTGAAATACTTCTTCATTGCTCTCACGAAGAAATCAATACAAATGTCAAAAAACTTGAAGAACTAAATGTTTATTGTTCAAGATCTAGAATAATTGAATTGACACACGATTTGTCGCCAGAATATTGGGTTACATATGTAGAAAAACACGGCTACAAACAAGTAGAAGTAAAACCAGAATTTACTTATTGCTATAGACTAGACGATAGTTTATTTGCTTACCGTTGGGAATACAAAGACACAATCACTGATTATGCTACTCTTTATATTGGTGGAAAATATTATTATTTTGAGAGGACTATAAAATGACAGAAATTGAAACAGTAAGAAAAATTATTGAAGCTGAACTAAAAGAGAAAACAGATAAGAAAGTTAGAAACATTTTCTTCTTATGTCGTTCAGCTGGTGACTTCAGAAGTATTTATGCAGTAGCAGGAAATAACAATCAAGTCTTTGCTATTGCTTTTGTAGATGACTATAATCAAGTGGAGATTGTAATATGATAGATGTAGAAAAATTAGAAATGAAAAAACCAGAAATCAAAATGGCAGTTTCTGTTGTAGCAGATGATATAAATTCCTCTACAACAGAAACAAGTATTACACATTGCTCTGGGGAAGGACAAAATCCTCTGTCAGATAAGCAGTCTGAGGATAACTAGCCAAAGTTCCGTAGCAGTAAATATCTGAGCCTGTCAAATGAAACATCAAAGTTTCTTTTCCAGATGTTGGAGCTGTACACCAGTAATCATAAGGAACACTGATTTCTAGAGAACCTACTTTCGTGAATTGAGAGTAGGCTTCTTTTATTATAAGCTTCTCTCTAAGACATACCAAGTTTCCAGAAATGAATGAAAATCCGGAAGGATTGATAAGTCGAACATCTTCTGTATATGCAATAGGAGGGGCTTCATATCTTTCAATATCCTGATTTATTTTATAAAAGGCTTTATTCAATTCATCAGCCTGTTCTGGCGTAAATAAACCTGAATCTCTTTTTACAGTAAGTGTCATTTAGAAATACCTCTCATTTATACAAATGTTGCAACTAAAGTCCCACGTACAAGTACAGATACAAGTAATCTTGGTACATACAACAGTACAATAACATGTTGATGAAGCACAAAGTGTAATGTTTCCAGTAGATGAAGCACACAAACAAGCTTTTGCATAATTGGTAACAGGGTCTGAAGGTCTACAGAAACAGAAGTCTCCGTATGCACTAAATTCAGCTGGAAATACTTCATGACCGAAAACAGCTTGAGTTGCAGCAGGACCAAATTTTCTATAACCCCAAACGTTTTTACAACAATCACATCCCCATCTTCCAGACCATGCTCCCATAGAATTATTATAAGATGTTTTTATACTATTTGGGCTACATCTAAATTGCCATCTTCCATTAGCAAAACATTCATCACAAAGGAATGGCCCTCTTGTTACATTCAAAGAAGTTATGTTTCGAATCATATTATTTCCCATGTGGTCTACTGTCATACTTAGCCCTGAAGAACTACCACTTTCCATGTCTGAGAAATATCTGTAATAATACCATTGTAATCCGAAATTACATTTCTGATGGTAACAAAGCTTTCCATTGCACCAAAGCCATTCATTTACAACTGGGCAACAATTGTCTAAAGATACAGATGCGAAAGCACACATTATTTGAGGACCAACACAGTCTACATATCGACCAATACCGACAATAAATCCACAAGCTGCATTTCGAGAAGGGCAACAGAATTGAGGCGTAAGCATACCGGCTGACTGGCAACTAGGGTTTACAGAACCATCTGGGCAATAATATGTAGAATCATACAAAGCTTTGTAATTTCCTTCATTAGACCAGCAGGATACAAACATGCTAGGTGCCAAGTATTGGTTTCTACCTAATGAAACTTGATGAGAACCATCGGTAACATATCCTCCACATTCAATAGAAGGATTGCCTCTATAAACATCGCAGAATACGCAACAATCCAAAACGCTTTTTGTATAATGACAAGTCCAAACTTCTTTTATACAAACATAACAGATTGAACAAGCTCCGCCACAACCTGGGCAGATACAGCAAGAACGTTCACAAGTATAATTTGTTGTATGTCCGTGGTCAGTCATACAATAACAAGATGAACCAGAACCACTTGGGTCAAATAATAAATGAATGTTACAATAACCACAAGTTGTAGAGATTGTTGTATTTACAGATTGAGACCAAGTCAAACTTTGAGTGTTTGTTACTTGCAATACACCATCCTTATTGATGTCGCCCAGATATACACCCATAGCAGTAATAGGAGTACCAGCTTTTTTAGCAGGCTGATTTCCCTTTATAAGCTGACCTTTACAAATTGGTCCACAATAGTCAATTATACCAAAATCTTGTTCTGCAACATCTGGAGTAGTATTTGAAACAAAGCAATGCAATGACTGAATTACGTTATTCAACTTTGAACGCTTATATCTATTTTCTACAGATGAAACATAAGTTACCTGACTAGTCACTTGTTCTGCCTCCTATAGTTACAGAATATTGAACCATGTTTCCATTTCCATCAACTGGCCAAGCTTCACCATTTTTTACAAATACAACTGTTCTATATCCGCCTTTTTCTACAATCTTTAGATTACCTAAAGCAGATAATGATTTGGCCATAACAGTAGGCGAGTTTGAGCCTTGAAGATTTATATATTGAATGTAGTATGTTGTATCGAATAGACTGTATTCTCCATCTTTTACAAAACCTGAAGGATTTAGAATAAAAGACAAAGTGAAATAATTGCGGTATTTATAGTCTTCCAAATCTAAAACACGTCCGTATTTATTTTTTACTAAATGTGTTACCGGAGGTTTAGATTCTTTTTCTTGTTTAGCTTTAGATTCGAATTTACGACGAGTTGTCTTTACAAGAATATTTACATATTCAGCTTGGGCATGATTCCAACCAGTTTTATCGTCAAGAAATACAGGTACATTATTTGCTAAAGGCATATATTATGCCCCCTGTTGTTGCATCATACCCATTTGTGGCTGTTGAATAACATTTATAATATTCTGTTGTAGCTGAGTAGTTTTCTTTTTATTGACGCCCATCTTTTTAGAAAGCTGAGCAGGCTGAGGTACAGCAGATTGTTTATTCTGGTCTTGAGCAAGAGTATTTGAAAATGTATCAATAAAAGATTTACCAAAGTTACTTGTCATAGTTGTCCTCTAATCTAATATTTAGTGTTTTTCTTGCTAAAGCGGCTACTAATGCTAATGCTGCAGCAGCCACATGTCTTGAATCAAAACTTTCAATTCCAGTTTCTGGATCTGTACTTACAGCAGATGCTAATCCTGGCACACGAGAGAGTGATTGAGTTATTATACCTAAATGGTCTGCTTGACCATCATCAGGTCCACCTTTTTCTGGGTCATACATCCAGTGAAGCGCAGGAATGTTTTTAGCAATAGCAATCAAATCAGCATCTTCTGACTGCATAGCAATGTCAGCTGAAGGTGCTTCTTCCTGGTAATTATCAATAAAGCTAAAGTCCATTTTTACTCTCCTATATTACCAAAACTTTCTCTTTGAACTAAACATCTTAGAGTTGGCAGCTTTTCCATCATAAGCAAACTTTTTGATTTCCTTATCTGAACCACCTGGAAGGAATGTAGAAGCAACTTCACCAGCAACTTTTGCAGCATCTCCTGCATAGCCCAAAGCAGCGCCAAACTGAGTAATGCCCTGTTCAGCTCTAAGCCATTTTGCTGTTTCATCAGGAGTAAGACCTGCTTCTTTAGCATATGCAATCTTTTTCATAATTCTCTGAGCTTCAAGGTCATTCATCAATGTAGCCAAATCCTGCTGATTTACACCTTGCTGTTGTAAAATAGCAATTTGAGATTCAGTACTCAAGTTGTTCATTTCTTTCTGGAAATCTCTGTCAAGTTCTTTCTGTTTAGCTTCCCATTCTTGAGCGGCTCTCTGAACATCAAGTTGAGCATTCTGACCAGCAGTTGCAGCATTTACCTGAGCTGTTTTCTGAACATCTTCATCTGCTAAGTTTTTATAAGCATCAATATCAGAAAGGTTTGATTCCTGAGTAGCTTCTCTTGTTCTGATAGTTTCATTTGCTTCTGCTTTACCAGCATTCAAGATTTTTGCGTAGTTCTGTTCATTTTCATTGAGTTTAGCCAAATCTTCTTCCGGGGTTGCACCAAACTTCATAAAGTCAATCATTGGGATTGGAATACCTGCAATAGCACCTAAAGCAGTAATAGCTTTTGATACAATAGTAAGACAAGCAGCCATTCCCGGATTCTTTACTAATCTAGAATCTTCGATTGTATATGTATGAGGAAGGTAAACACCATCTTCATTGTAAGTTCCTTTCAATACAGGATCACCTTCAGGAGTAACAATATTCTGTAAGGCAGTAGGATTGTTTGCTTCAACAGCAGAATTAGCTTCCTGACCTTCATCAGATTCATCTAATTCTTTTGCAACATTTTCAGGAAGAACATTTGCTTTTGCATCAACCTGAAACTCTTCACCAGAATCTTCTGTTTCTGGCTGTAAAGTTTGAGCTTTTATATCTTCTACAGCAGTAGCAGTTTCATCTCCTGTTTCAAGAGCTTTATTCTGGTCTCTTTTTTCTACAGTAGAGTCATTATTTTCAATAGCCTGTTTTTCAACTTCTTTCTTAGCTTCTGCTTCTTTATCAACTTCTTCCTGCATAGCTTTATCTGCGGCTTCTGCATCGTCCTCTTTCTTTTGTTTATGCAAAGCTTTTTTGACATCCTTACCTTTCTGTTTCATAATAGACTCATAAGAAGGTGTTTTATTTTCAAAAGCATCTTTTCCGTTTACATCAATGTTATCATATTTTGCCATTTTCTTTTTCTCCTGAATTAGCCCAACCAGCTTTTCAATAAACCTGAAACCAAATTACTCTTATTGCTTCTACTTTCAGCAGCATTCTGTGCTTCAACATCTGCAGCACTCTTTGCAGCATCGAGGTTAGATTTAGCAGCGTCTGTAGCAGTTTCATAAGATTTATTTGCAGCGTTCAATCCTGCTTCATATCTGTTTGTAGCAGTATTAGTTGCATTAGAATATTTAGTCTTAGCAGTATCACTCATAAGACCTGCCATCTGGTTTGCCTGGTTCATTCTATTTGTAATTGCAGCTTGATTGAGGTTGGCAGCTCTGTTTGCATGTTCAGAAGCAGATTCATCATAACCTTGAGTAGAAGCATCAACTGCGCCTTGTGCTCCCTGAATAGCTGCCATCAATTTACTACCAGAAGTTTGCATAGCAGCTGCTTTAGCATTTTTCTTAGCAATACCTGCTTTGTTATTTGCAGCGGCAGAAGCGGCCTCTTTTCCTTCAGCAGATAATTCTTTATCTGATTTTCTCATAGCTTCAGCAGCTTCATTTTCAGATTTCAAATAATCTTGAAGTTCCTGCATAGAAACGCCATAAGCATCTGATGCTTCTTTCATAGCAGTATCATAATCTGACTTTGCTGTAGAATAAGCTTCATCTCTGCTTTTACCTGCTTCTTCTACAATTTTCTTGTAAGATTCAGCGGCTTCTTTTACTTTATCTTCATAATCTCTGGATGACTTTTTACCACCAGAAATGTAATCTGTAATTCCATTCCATACATCTTCGAATATTGATGCCATAATTTATTTCCTTCCTAAAGGCTTATCGCCCTAATAATTTACCAGTAATGTATACTTGAGCTAACGCATCATCAAGATATCCATTAGTCAATAATGAAATACCTAATGCTTTACTCAAAATGTTATCATCTGATACGGCGTGAGTTATATAACCTTTTATACGCATATCAGATTCCATTTGCATTTGTTTTTCTTGTTCTGTCTGTGCAGGAGCATTTGTTGCATTTACCCCTTGGAGCCACGTGCGGTAATTTTTATAATCTTCCATTACGCACCCCCACATCATTTCTAATTCTAGTTCCTTGATTGCTTCTATTGATTGAAGCATAGAATGCAGTTTCATCAATGGTAAGTTTATTCTGTAAACCGTCGTTATTTATACCATTCAATGAACCTAATTGAATTGCTAATCTATCAATCAATACATCAAAGAATGTATTCTCTGGGAATTCCAAAATTGTATCTGGAACATAAGTAGTAACGGCAAGATTTCCTTTATCATCAAATACAAGTAAATACTTTCCAGTTTCATCATCCGTAAGAATGTCAGCAGATGCAAATGGGAAATACTTTCCTTTAGAAATCCAAGGATTTATTTCTATAGAATCCCAACTTGTATCAAATACATAAATGAAAGGAGTATCACCGTCTTCATCAAAATAAGTAGCAGTAATGTGTTCATTATCATTTGAAACAAAACCGCAATGTAAGCCCTGCTCTGATTTATCAAAATAATCTGTTACATCTTCTCCATTCCAAATTACTTGAGATAAAACATCGTCTGTAAATGAATATGAAATTGTTTTATTATTGAAAGGTCTTTGAGGTCTTATAGGAGTAACATCTAAAGCTATGTCTTCTTTTGTATCAATGTTGTAGCTGTGATAAACATCTGCCCAGTCTTTATAATAAACAATATACTCTTTTTCAAGCATATCATAATCCAAGAATGGAACAAACGAAGTATCTGCTTCAATTTTCAAATATTCAACCTCTCCTGAAGCAGTCAATACTTCAGGTAGTGTCTGATACTTTACTATGTACTCTCCACCATTCTCGCCGTTTATTCTAATAGAACCATTTTCAATAGAATAAGTTCCAGGAATGTTATAACTGTTTGAACTTTGATTTAGATAAAAGTATTTACTGTTTCTAGCAACCGATACAATTTTATAACAGTCAGAAGGTAAGTCAGCTTCTGTTCCAGTAAATCTAAACTCTGACATAAAAGCCTGAGAAGTTGCAAGTTCATTATAAAGTCCTGTATAGACATTATTCAATAAATGAACAAGCAACTGGAAACTGAAAGCTTCACTGTTTTGTGTCTGAGACAACTGTCTTGCTAAATCTATAATTTCTTTCGCTGAATAAATCATATTGTTTGTTCTCTTTTATTGGCATTTGCCTTTATTCTATTTGTTTTGCATATATTATCTCCTAATCGGTTGTCTTGGTGTATTCCAATATTATAAATCCATATGCAACAGTGAGTCCAGAAGCGCACCTTACATAGAGTTGGTTGTCATTTGAAAGAAACCAGTTCCAATAGTCTGTTCCGTTATTATAGTATGAGGTACTTTTTGCACCAGAAGTAAAAGTACCGGCATCAGTGGAATTTACAAGAACACCCATATCTTGAATGGCTCCTCCAGGAACTTTACCGGTACCGGTAAAACTAAAAACTCTTCTATAAATTGGTTTGCCGTCAATCCATGTCTTACCAGTATTTACTTCATTTGTTGAATAACTATTGTTTTCATTTATCACATTCAGCATTTCAGTTGCTTCGCTTTCGATAATACCAGTAGTTGCCTTTATGTACCAGAATACTGCCTTTTCCTTAGTTCGGGTTGTAGAACCACGTCGTCCATCTTGGTCTACTGTATCAATCAGATTATAATTTATTGAAACTTGGTTGAAACCTAGCATACTTCCAGAAGAAGGTCCCTGTGCTTGTGCTGCATATCCGATAGTGTGAGTATGGTTCTGCAGACGGTCATCTTTTTCCTGACCCTGAGTAAATACATCATGGTCTGCAATAGTAGCAGAAGTTGTATTCTGTTCAGCACCTACCAATACAAACTCTCTGTAATCAGGTAGTACGTTTGTTCCAAGATAAGCATACAAAGCAGGGTATAAAGTCTGGTCGAATGTTGAACCATCAAGGTATAAATAACCTGCCATGTCTACTTTCTTGTACTGTCCAATAATTGTTCCTACTGGTACACCACTTCCTGTATCTGCTGTAAGTGGGACTAGAGTAGGAGTGTTATTTATTGTTTTCTTTTGTAAAATCATCTTTGCTTTCTCCTTATTCCATTACTTTATGGTGTCACAAATACCCCAACAATAAGAGTTCCCGATGAACTAGATGCGGTAATAGTGTCACCACTTCTTGAGAAAGATATATTTACTGCTACGCCCGCAACTTTGGCAGGAACTATCATACCATTCCATCCTGTTGTAATAGTATATAAAGCATAACTTCCATTACTTATTGTTGCGGATAATAATGCAACCTTGTTATCTGGTTGAGTCCAAGATATCGAATTGGAAGCATTTATAATTCCCACTTTGAAAGCCGCTGTTCTAAGATTATATATTGCATCATACGCTGCATTACTAGTAACAGGGTTCATGTTGCCATTTTCTACAACATCTACAACTTTTTCAGTTGCACCAGTATCTTTGGTAGCAACGATTCCACCTTCTTCAATGTTTGCTATGTCAGCTTCTGCGTCTGCTTTGCTATCATAAATTGGAATTTTATCATCCTGAGTAACCTTCATTACTGGGTTGCTAGGGTCTGTATGACGGTCAAGAATAAAACTTTGCATTATCTAT
>JAZNBJ010000071.1:0-20845 GCA_045586965.1 Candidatus Gastranaerophilaceae bacterium
GCATCATCAACATAGTCTTCAGTTGCCAATCCAGTAGTAGAAGGAATTTCAGTCTTCAATGCGTAGCCACTTAAATCAGGCTGCGCTTCTTCAATTTGAGCATCTGTTTCGCTCTTGGTGTAATATGCGCTTAAATCAACATCACCTTCAGCCAATTCAGCCTCAGCAATCTTCTGCGCAACATACTCTTGACTTGCAAAAGAGCTGTCATTAGTAAGCTGTGAAGTCTTACTAGGAATTTCAGACTTCTTTGCATAATCTTCTAAACTCTAATGCTCTGTTAAGAAATTAGAATCATTTGTTAATTGAGAGGTTTTAGTAGGAATTTCTTCCTTTGTTGCGTAATTGGTTAAATCTACTTCTGGAATGTCGATATTAGCAATTGCTTCATCAACATAAGCTTTCTTTGCATAATCATCTAAAGCTACATCTCCACCAACAATAGCCTGTGCAATCTTATCATCAGTCTATTCTTTAGTGTAGTAATTAGACAAGTCAGCGCCTCCAGAAGTAAAGCCAATGTAGCCAATCAATTCTGACTTACTCATCGTGTTACCTCCTTGACAATTTCAAAAAGTGATGCAGGAATAATGGTGTAAATCTTACCATCTTTATTAGTTAATTGAACATCATAAACATAAGTTCCAGTAGCAAGGTTAGCTGTGTCCGCAGGAACAATAGTAATAAATCCATTGTTTGCGGTTTTCTGCATAGATACCTCTTCAGAGTCAGCCTTCTTGCGCACTGTCATTACAATCATATCTTCTGTATCCAACTCATAATCCACATCATCTACATAACGCACTTTTACATATAGGCTAGCGTCATCGCCTTTGGTTAATACAATCTTCTATGTGACTGGATTAATCTTAAACATAAAACAAAATACCTCCCTTATAAAACCGCAAGCACTGTGCAGCGGCAATTTGGGTGAAGTGGTGGATAATTAACCCCAACACTTGCGTCTTTTAGTAAAAATATTTTTCCGTCAGTTTCTTGACAAATTTCAGAAGTGCGGCTGTCATTTGTCGCAAGGTATCTGTATTTCTCAACGCCAGCTTCTTTATACTTGTCATAAGTAGATTGATTCTGGATATAAGTCAATTCAGTTCTTGCAATTCTGTCAGCCTAATGAAAACCAACATTCATATCCTTCTGGAGCTGTCTAACTAACTCATCCTTTGAAGCGCCTCTTGCAATACAATCAACCATGCCATTCTTTACTCGCTCTTGCAAGCTGGCCTTGTTAGTCCATATGCGGCTACTCCAATGTTTTCCATCTTGACACCAAACAGCATCAATTGCATTTTTAACAGACTTCTCATTAACAGTTGTAATAAAGCCTAGCTCATTTGCAATTAACTCTGCATTAGCTAAATACATATTTTTGAGATTCTCTTCAGTAATAGCAATCTCTTTTAGTCCCAGCTTATTCATGTTAGCGTTTAAGCTGTTGATTAAATCATAATAGCGATTGAACTTATATAAGTCACTAGCTAGTAAAGTTCCATCAGCAGAAGAAGCTAAGATTTCATCATACAAAGCAACTAGCTTTTCTTTAGTCTCTTCAAGACAACGGATATACTCCGCTGCTAAAGCTTTTTCCGCAACTTTAAGCTACTTATTGTATAATTTATCTCTCTCTCTTGCTTGCCAATAATTACTCATTTACATCCTCTTCTTCCTCTTTGGAGTTTCCAGAAGCGAAAGAATACATTGACATATTAGCTTGCTTTTGCGCCTCCAGCTTCTCAAGTTCTGCGGCTGGGTCAACTACAAAAGGCAGTAAGGCCAGCAATGTTTCATCTGAAACCAGTCCACGCAAGCTATTAACGATTTGTGTAGTCTCTACTAGGTTGGAAGGTAGATTGCGTGTAAACTGAATCTTCACATCACGCCACATAGATTCAGCGCCCTTCAAATTCAATACTTCACAAATAAGCTCAATTCTCTTCTGGAGAGCTTTCTTCATATTAGCCTCAATAGCAGAAGAAGCATTTTCAAAACCAACTAACTTATAGCGCATTGCAATTCCACTCTGAGCCATTAGCTTTTCATCATTAAAGTCAGGGGAATTAGCAATCTTATGAATAGAGTCATTGATATTCTGAAGCATATCTTGAATTTGAGTATCACTAATATTCTTGGTTAGATAAGAAATGTCTGCATCTGCATCAATCATAAAGGCTCGCTTACTCTTGGCATCGGCTAAATCATCTGCATCAGCAACAACACCCTTCATAAGCAAATATGCATCTGCAAAGCTCTGGAAATCATCAACTTCATCAGAAAGCAGCTCATTGTAAGCATCCTGCAAAGTCATAATCTTATCAAAAATAGAATCCTCTTCTGCGTTTAGAGAGAATACAGTAATGGGAACTTGTCCGAAATAATGCGCAGTCTCTTCCAAAAGAGCAAAAGAAGAAAATCCCATTGTGCTTCTGTAAGTGCGGCAAGCACTAGAATCATAAACCTCAACAATATACTCTTCTGCGTCAATCAGATTGGCTCTGTAAAGACGAATAACATAAACAAGATTCTGGTTCAGAGTATTATCATAAACAGGGATGCATTCTCTGCTATCCAATACCTTGAAGCGCTGCTCTCCATCTTCATCTACATAGTTAATCTCAAACGCCTTACCATAAATAAGAGCATTTCTTAATAGTTCACTATCTGCATTGTGAACATCATTATAGTTCAGGACTTCTTGAATATCTTCCAAGTCCTTATCAGAGCTATAGGCAACATCAATGCCAGTCAAGTAGCCCAAATAATTCTGCACAATATTATAGCAATAATTGACGCAGACTCTATTGCATGGCTTACCGACATCAGTAGCAACCTTACTCATAATCTTTTGTTTGCCTTTATAATAGTTATAATACTGCTACAGTTTAGGCAGCTCTCTTGTCTGGAATTGCTGAATGATTTCACCCAGCTTCAACATAGAAAGCTCTGTATCTTTCTCGATTAAAAACACTATAAAGCCTCCTTCTTATAAGCCTAATGCCGCCTTGTTGATTGTGCGCAAAGAGCCTGTATTGACGCATTGAAGTGAGTATCTAAGCGCATCAATGTAATGGTTAAACGCATCAACTGGGCGGTTAATATATTCACCATCTTTTTTAGTCCAAGCGTAATTTTGCAGCTCATTAATTACACCTTCGCAAGACGGATGAACAACAATCTAATATTGCTGGAGCTTCTGGATTCCATGAAGAATACTATCAGGGCCTTTTACACTGGGCTTAATTCTCATAACCCCTAAACGCCTAATCTCTTCAATACTCTTCTATTCCGCTGAATCTGCAATAATCATGCTCTTGGAGAATCCTAATGACTTAATAATATTTGCCAATTCCTCATTAGTCTTTCCAGTAGCGCCCCAGCACTGAAACACATAAATCTTCTTATTAGCTTCATCCAAAAGTGAAGCAACTAAAGTAGATTCATCATTTACGAAACCAAAGTCCATGCCCACTAACAGTTGCCCCTTAATTGCGGCCTTGTCAAACTCTTTAGTTTCCCAGTTATTAAAAATAAGTTTATCTAAGCTACAAAACTCTCCCTCAACATAGATTTTATAATAGGTAGGGTTAGTTGTAGCTAGCTGTAGTAAAGACTTAACATAGTCTTGTGGGAGAAACTTGTTGTCTTTATAAGTTGTTTTCAAAATGAATGTATCTTCATTTACGACTGCATCTTCCGCAAACCAACGCTTATAAACCCAATTAGCCTTGCTTACTGGATTCAGCATAAAGAACATTTGCGGATATGGCGCTTTAGGGCGCAAACGCAAGTCTAACTGTGTCATGTCATCTAAAGTCAATTCAGTAGCTTCTTCACAGACAATATCTGTAATTCCTGCAATAGACTTTAGTTTTTCTGAATCATCAACGCCGTAATACAAGAACTGACTTCCATTAGGCAAAGTAATTGTAAGAGTTGTTTTGTTTACAGAACAGAATTGCAGCACTTTGAATTTTGATAAAGTGTCAATTGTCATTTGAAAAGTAGAATTCAAATTCGATTTTGCGACTTTGCGCACAACCAGCACTTTTCTCTTTTCGTTCAGCGCCTTAACCACAATCTTCTAAAATACGAAATGGCTTTTTCCGCTACCAGCGCCGCCATAGTAAATCTCATAGCGTCTAGTGTAGTCCAGTAGCAGAGGATAATAAGCCTCATTGAAGAGTTTGCGGCTTAACTTCAGTTCAATATTCATTATGCTCCTGTATCATTGTCTATTGGCATTTCAGCCTCATTAGTATCAGTGCGTCGAGTGAAATAGAAAGTAATAATCATCAAAAACACAGTCTGGAAATTGTCTGCGGAAACCTCACCTATAATACTCAAGTAAGAAAACACGCAAACCAAAATAAGAGTAACAATACTCTTAACGTTAATTAGCTTTGCTAATCTCTTCTATAGCATCTTCTTCATCCTCCACTGTCACCTTAATAGTAGTAGTCTCAACTTTAGCATCTACTTTCTGCGTCTGAAGTCCTAATTGCTTCTGGAGTAAATCAAGAGCCTTCAGCTTAGAAGAAGCAGTATTGTTATCATCAAAGTCACTAAAGGCTAATTCAGCAAGCTCACAAGCAATTCTCTCTGCTGAAATATTTAGAGCTTCAAAGCGCTCTTTCTGAATTTCTTTAATATACTCCTTAATTTCAGGAGTTCTTAATAATCTATTAGCATTACCTCTAGCACTCTCTAAACTACTCTTTGGATAAGCAATTACATAAGCCTGAACAGCATTATATCCATTAGCGACATACTCATTACAAAAAGCTATTGAGTTAGCGTTAATTTTCTGCTTTGCCATTCTTTTCACCAGCCTTCATGCCAGCTCCATACAAGCCAGCTCCAAAGAATACGCCGACAATAAAAATAACTACACCACAAATCATTTCAAGCATCCTAATTCCTCCTTCATAGCTCTGTTCTCCAATAGCAGAGCAATACAATGTCCTAAAATATATCCAATAGTCAAAATCTGTAAGGTAATAATCATGCCGTTTCCTCCCATTCATACGCTATCAGGCCAGCCTACTTTGCCTTCCAGATGGGAACCAAGTAAGCAATGCCTTCACATTCATCAACTCTATCCCAGAATGAGTGCCGTTTGCCTATCTCGGCAATCATTCCTTTGGTAGCATTGAAGTCAAGTATAAAGCCTTTACCAACTCTTGTATCAAAGAAGCATAAGTAATCAGCCTTACTCTTATCAATCCAACCCATACTGTAGTAATCTTCTTTCTGAAAACCAATTTCAAAGAAAAAATTACCAGTTTTGAATAAGTTATCATCTCTTTTAACTTCTAATGTAATTAACTCATTTGTAGTTCCATTAGTAACAAGAAAATCAATATCTTTTTTCTAATATTCACATATTTCACTTACATCTTCTATTAAGTGTCCTCTACTGGTAAGGTGCTGTTTTACTATCTCCTCTACTACCTTACCTCTGGCTTTTTGTAGTTGAAAACCATTCAAGTGTATCATCTCCCTATGTTGATATAAAAAAAGAGAGTGTTAGGTTTAATGTTTTTACCCAATACTCTCTTAAAAATTTCTATTCAGTTATTCAACCGTAGTGAAAGATATAACATATCGGAGTGCCGTAAGGCACGGAGATATGTTATATCTTGAACCAACTGTTCCCTTGTAAGGGTTTCAAAGAAACCCCTGTATATATTGTTTCTCTATTAAAATTGGATAAGTAACTTATCCAAAAACGACAAGTTAGCTTATCCAAAATGGACAAGTTATTTTTCTGTTTCGGCAATCGGCTCAACAATTATAACTTGTTTTTCTCTTGGATACTCATAAAACCAATACTTTGTTTTAGTTGTTTCATCTTTTGGAACAAGATAACCACACTTCTTCAAAGTCGTAATAGCCTTGTGGAAACTACTAATCTTAATACCCCATTGGTTACAAGCATCTTGGGGACTAATCTCCCACTCAATGCCGTTTTGGTTCTTTGCCAGATACATCCAGACTTGAAACTCTACTGGAGTAAGAGCCTTCATTGCCGCAGCAATAGATTTTTCATTAATCTTAACATAATTGTTAGGACTTGGGTTTTCTCTCTAAATAGTAGCTACTAACTGATTAGGTGTTGCCATATTACTTACCTTCTCTCTCAATATATTCTTTAATAATTTTATAGACAGTTTTAGAAAGAGTCTAATCATTTCTTTCGGCTAACTGCTGGAGCCATTCTTTCTGTTCAGTTGTTACTCTACAACTGATAGTTTCATCTTTAGTCTTTGCCATAATTCTCCTCCTCATCTACATTGTGTATCCTACTCTTATAAAAAAAATAGGGCAGGTGTTCGCTTCTGCCCTATCTAAAAAAGAGAGGAAAATACCTTGTCATGGCTAATCAAGAAGTCTCTGCTCTTCTCACTACTATATGAAAATTACTACATACTTCTTGAACAAAGCCGCCCAAGGAATCGGCTGAACGCCAATATACTGTAAAAAATGTAATAAACGAAATTAAATTAATCCTTGGGAGAGGATGCTCGTGTTCATCCTCTCCCTGTTCTTGCCCAGAACTTCAATCACAGAATACAAAACCCAAATATAGTATGTATGTTGTGTAAGATTTAGGAAAGTCACGGCAAAATCCAGAAGCGGAAAGGACTCAGAAGCTTCAGTGATTAAGAGAAGGAAGTGGTTAAAACCCTTAATCAATGTTTCGCTATTTCCTTTACCTTACATATATATTATAACAAAATTTTTACGAAAAATCAAAATACTGCAACATTAAGGCTTGCTTTTTGTCGAATCTTGTCATATACTCCAGATGTAAGGCCCTAAATTATTACATCAGGAGGTAAAAACTATGATGGATTATAAGAACATGAGCATTGATGACATCATCAACTGGTGCGTCGAAAACAATCAGGTGGATTGGCTGAAGCGTAAGGCCGCAGAGAAGAAGCCTTGCAAAGTCTATCCTCGCAAGGTAGTGGATGGCAAGTCTGTTGCCGACAAGTCTCAGGAACCCAAGATTGAGAAGCGCCCCATCTCTTTCATCCAGCTCAAGATTGATTTCGTGGACAAGTTCATGCCTGAAATTGCTCCTGAAAAGAAAGCCAAGGCTCCCAGTTTCCACGACAAGATTAAAAACCTGTAATTGCCGTTTGCCGTTTAAGGCCCCTCAGACGCGTTCTGAGGGGTTTTTCTTTTCGGAGGGTAAGGATACCAGTAGGGGGCTAAAAGGCCGTCAGAGGCTCTTAAAATCGCTCTGAGAGGCATTTGCCGTTTGGGCATGGAAAAACCCCTACTCAAGAAAGGATTAAATAGAGTAGGGGTTCTTCGTTCGTGAGTTATTTAATTTTTAAGAGAGAAAAGGAGCGTAATGGAAAATAAACAAAAATTAATTGCTTTTTACCTTACAATTATATTTTACCAAAATTTTTGCGGAAAATCAAATCCCTGCAACTTAGAGTCCAGAATAATAAATCTGTCAAGCGCATAATCGCAATTATAGCAATATGCATCAGGGCCTAACCCTAATGCTTCTCCTTCCTTGGCTTCAGGGCAGTCAATACACCTTTGCGGCAATGGATTTGCTTCAATAATCTTCATGTGAATATCTCCTCACTTTTTTAATTTTTACTTAACTACAACTAACTACAACTTTACTCTGCTATTGGAACTTCAGTGTCTTCTTCTTCAATTTTGAAATATTCTGTGCTTTCATTGAACTTCTCTTTAAGTTTCTCTCCAGCCAGAACAAGAGCATCAGCATTAGCGTCTCCATAAGTATCCAATGTCATTGCTCTGCTAGCGTGTCCCATCATAAGGGCCAGAGAAGCTATATCCATTCCTGCTCTAATTCCAACAGTAGCAACATTGTGGCGTAGGCCATGCGGCACAATCGGCTTGCCGTATGCATCAACCAATTCATTGCGCTTAACAAACTCACTAAAGAGGCGGTTGTATTGCTGGGGCCGCATGAACTCTGTTTTCTCACCAATTACAAACCAACTATCTTCTGGAATGATTGCCGCTTTGCGTTTCTTCAATGCATCTTCAAGGGGAGGCATCATAGGGAAGGTGCGGTTAGAACTCTTGTTCTTGGGGTTCTTTGCATAACCCTTAAGGCCGTCTCCATCACTCACGCCAATTGCCGTTCTAACAGTAATGGTGTGGCGGTAAAAGTCAACATCATTCCAGCGCAAGCCGCAAATCTCGCCACGCCGCAAACCAGCGTAGAAGGCAAGTAGTATGCCGCAATACATCGGCTCTACTGGGCTTAAGTCTCTATAGACTGCGGCAAGCACATTATCCATCTGTTCATCAGTCAGATGTGTTACTTTTGGTTCACCCTTCTTGGGCATCTTAACTCCCTTAAATGGGTCACGGAGCAATTCACCACTCTCATAGAAGTAGTTATAAACTTTCTTCAATCTGGCATAAGTGGTGTGAATGGTGTTTTGGGAGAGGCCAAGAGAATAGAGTTTAGTCAGCCAGCTATTCAGAACTGTCTTGTCCATAGAGGCAAAGATGTAGTCACCCAAATAAGGCTTAATGTATTTGCGGTAAGAGGCCATACTATTGCTGTATGTGCTTTTCTCTATCTCACTTGTTGCTAACTGGTGCTGTAGATATTCATTGAATACCTCATCCAAGGTTTTGGCTTTAGAAACATTAGGCATCAAATCAGCTTGAGCATTTAATTCCTCAAACCATTCTTTAGCCATTCTCATAGCCTCTTTTTTACCCTTGGCACCCTTCATCATTTTTGCGGTTTCTTTCCACTTGCCGTTGGCATCTTGGTATTTCGCTCTGGCCTGCCACGGCTTGCCTTTTCTGGTATCTAACTGATTAACATAGTATGTGGTGTATTTCATTTGCCTTCCTCCTTGTCATTTTGTTCAGCATCTTATGTTCCAAAAATACAGCAAATGTTCAGCAAAGTCAATACCCCAGCAAAAAACAGAGAACCCTGGAACCCCTTATTTTCAAGGGGTTCAGGGTTCTTCATTTTCAGGAAAAGGTGTGGGATTTATTCCCACTCAGTAAATGCTAAAAAGCCGCAAAGCTTGGTATATCAACGGTTTCAGGCTTTTTCGCTTAATTTGTTCAGCACCATGTTCAGCAGATTTTGGGTATTTTGAAAATCCAATAGTAAAGCAAGATTTGTTAAGCAAAAAAAATTTGGGAGACACCTGTTAAAGTGTCTCCCTTATTTCATTCAAAGATATGTTTCACGCCTAAATCTAACAAGAAGCGTTTCTCTTTCTCTTGAACCTTCTCAACAGTCTCTAAGGCACTGGACATATTGCCGTTACAGGTGCCATCTCTAACTGCTTCTCCAATAGCAACACAGAGCTTAGTGTTGGCTCTGGTTGATTCCATCATCATAAGAACCAGAGCTTCAAGATTATGTTGCTGTTCTTGCTGTTTCTTCTCATTCTATTCTACTTTGCGCTTAAGCCACCAGATTGCAAGTCCAGTAATTGCGGACGGAATACCAAAAAGCGCTATAATCTCTAATAAACTCATCCCTTAAACTCCTCTTCTTCTGGAATAGGTTGCAACAACTTCTCAACAATCTAAATAGAAGCTAAAAGATTGTTCAAGTTTTGCTTTCCATGAGCTTCGATAGAGTTAAGTAGAGTTAGCAAAATTTGTAGTTCTTGATTCACTCTTCACGCCTCCATTATAAAGCTGTTTTTGCGCCATTAATATACTTGTAAATCTTGCCTTCATTGAAGTTGATAAAAACACCAGTTCCAGCAGGAGTAGTAGAGGTAATGCTATCAGAATCGCCAATCCAGATACCATTGCTAAACTTCTTAATCATACCTCTATCAGAACCATAGCTATCTACACCCTGTCCAAAGACAATGTAAGGATAGTTATAGTTGCCAGCATAATAGCCAATACCAACTAAAGCGCCGCCAGTTCTTGAATAGAAGTTCATTCCAGTAGAGGCCATACGCATATAGCCATCAGAAGAAGAACCAGCATAAATCTCTGCTCCGTAGATAGTTGGTGAGTAAATTGCGGTTGAATCTATGTAAGTGCTATGAATGTAGCTTGGAACTCCTGAAACAGAAGCAGCCGCATCTTCTGCATACTCAATGATTGTATTCTTAGTTGCAGTAGACAAGTCACCCCAAGTGATTGCGCCAGTTAGATTTAGTCTTCTTGCGTCAATTGTTCCAGTAGTGATGTTGTCACCGTTAATGGTTGTAGTGCCAGAACCAGAAAGCGCACTAAAGGTAACATAACCTTCAATGTTTACGCCAGCCATTACCTCTTGGACATATTTACCATCAACTAAGTTGGTAACTGTTACATCTCCAATAGTAATAGAAGCTGTTCCTGCGTCAGAATTGTAGGTTAAGCTAATTCCATCTAAGTCCTGCTGGATTTGAGTAATTACATCACCCTGATAAGAAACAGTAGAATTAATAGAGTTTGCGGTTTGCGTGATTTGACTTTGCAGCTGCTCGGCAGTATCAGTTAAGGTGCTTTGAGTTTGCGCCAAGGTTCTAGTAAGCTCATTAGTCTTACCTCTCAATGCAATAATCTCACTATTTACAGCGTCATTCTCAACTTCACGCTCTCTGTTACCAGTACAAGTTAGCTTAACTCTAGCAGAGTCATATTCCTTACTCATAACATACATAGTCATTCCATCAACTGTGATAATGTCACCGCAGTTAATGCCGAAATCTTGTAGTAATGTTATTTTACAAGGTGTATATGTATATTTCTTAATAATTGAGTAGATATTATCAACTACCTATTGGATTTCACTTTCTGACTCTGCATATAGAATTGGGTTATCTGTAATTCTATACACATTTGAACCAGTTCCACTAGAAACGCCTAAATCATCTTCAGTCATTTGCACAGTTACTTTGTCTATTGGAAGAACTGTATAGGTTGCATTTGTCATATTCACATATTCTTTTTCAGTCAGTGAAATTCCTGCATCCTTATAGCTTCTCAAAGAAATCAATCCATTAGGAGTTGCACAAGCAAAGCATCCTGCGGCTTGCGCTATGTATTGCAAAATCTGTCTGCCAGTAGTGTTAATACTGGTGAAGTTATCCATCACATTGAATTCATTATTTAGGAAGTTTGCGTCAGAATAGGCAGCGCCGCAATAGTCACACAAACTCTTAAACATATTTCCAAGAGAGATTGGGAATGAAATTCCGTCAACCCACTCATCAACGTAAGTATCAAACTTAAAAACATTATCATAGCCTTCAATGTTTGCTGTCATTTTGGTTTTTGCTTCAACATTTGTAATGATGAATTTTCCCTTTAGAGTCCATTCAGTTTCATCACCTTGCATACAATAATAGCGTGCAGTTAGCCCTACATACTTTTCCGCATCATAAACCGTATTGTTGATAGTAAACTTGATTGAAGCACTTGCGGCAGTTCCTAAAATCAAGTCAGTAGCATTATTAATATCTTGCTTATATTTGACACCACCAACCAACTCTGTATCAGTGATTGTATATAAGTCAATTGCACTTGTTCCAAGATAAACATAGTAGTAGCCTTCTTGCTCTCCGTTTTCAGGGAATGCATTCTAATTTTCATCCATTACAAAATCAATGAATTTATCTGGATAGCTTTCACTACTCTCTTCTAAATACTCATACCAGTAGCCAGCATAAAGCCCCTTATCTGGATATGCGTCTATGCTTGCCGCAATCACAATTCCTATGAAAGTCTCTCCGTAATATTCAATATCATAGTTATCATAGACATACCAATAATCATTGATTATTCCATCTTTTGGATAAGCATTGATTTCATAAGAAGTGACTGTTTCAACAAGCTCACCTTTAATTGCGGCAGTTGTATCAGAGATACCAGTAAGCACATACCAGTAATAAAATCCAGATTCATCTAGCATTGAGCCATCTTCTGGATAGATAGTATTATCAGTTGTGCTAATTGTTGAAATTAGCCTAGTTCCCTTTATAGGGAAGTATTCTGGGTAGCCCCATCCAGTAGCTTGGAAATATGCAGAAGTTTCTGTATAAAAACCAATATAGTTTGTTGGCTCTTGGAGAGATTCAGTAGTTGAAGACAAAGTTGGATAAACCTTTGCCCAATGCACACCACTAAGATTATCTTCTTCATCTAAATAAGCGTTAACGCAGACATAATACTCTGTTGCGCCAGTAATTACGCCTTTGGTTGCATAAATTGCACCTTGAGAATAGAAATTGTCATAAAATATTAGGTTACTTCTTGCTGTTCCAATATAAGCAGAGTTATCATATGTTCCTGTTTTTCTATCTAAAATAGGCGGTGTTTTAGACAAATACAAAGTGCCTCCTGTGAAGAATGGGTCACTGGAAGAGTCGGTATTTTGATAAAGAACAGAATAATATTGAGTTGTTTTCACATTACCCATATAAACATACCAGTATCCATTAAGTGCGGCATTATCTGGATATGCATTTCTATTTTCTGAAGTCAGCTCTTGGACTAGCTCACCTTTTCTTGCGGTATAGGCTACTTCCTCACCATAGTTGGCATAATAGAATCCGTCACTGTTCAGCGCATCAGTTGTCTTATATGCTTTATTGTTTGAGTAAACTGCTTCTAAATAAGTTCCTGCTTGAACTCTATCATAAACATACCAGTAATCACCATCATAATCATTGGCAGGATATGCGGTGCTATTATCAGAAGTCAATTCTCCTAAGAATGCGCCTTGTCCAATCTCAGTACCTACAATAGTCTGAGTATTAATTACTTTGTTGTAAAGAACGTTAGATACATAGACTGCTCCTGTGCTATCACCAGTTTTCTCAATATAGAAAATGGGCATTGCGCAACGGCGGTTAGTGCTTCCATATATAGGGTAAGCATCATAGTTAAGTCTAACATAAGCCTCTTTATTATCCTCAACTATCATTTTACTTGTATTCTTAGAAACCAATTGAAAGAAACAAGCTCCATTATTAGATGCATCCTCAAAAAAAGCATAACTACTCCCAAACTGAAAAATTAATTTATCACCAACATTGAAACCCGTAAAATTTGAATCGCTTGCTTCAATAAAATTACCATTACTATCATAATAGGCAAAGTCACTATATAGGTTGTTATCACTATCTGCAAAATAAACTACATTAGTGAAGGGACTGCTATATCCACCAGTCAATAATTCATATGTGCCGCCTAGCGTCTTTTCACCTGTGTCTGCATCAATTGTGCATTGGGTATATCCATAAGGATAGCTAGTAGAAGATACACATCCATATGTGGAAAAGCTATCAATATCTTTAGTTGAATCCGTAAAAGTAACTGAAGCAATCTTTACAAAGTTATCAGGATTAAATTTTGTTGAATAAGCCTGAAGGGTTTGGGTATCGGAGTAAGCAGGATATTCCGCAACAAAAAATCCATCTGAATCTTTAGTATAAGTTGTAGAGTCAATTGCCCAAGAATTTGTGTAACTAGGGACTTCAATTGCCTCATACTGGCTCCACACATATTCTGGAGTGTATTTGTTCCAAACATAGGTTATGTTTCCTGCTGGAATAACAGTGTATTTGTTCCAAGAGTAGATGTAAGCTGAAGGAACATCACTTTTTTCAAAAGAAGGGTAATGCGCAATATCTTCAGTGTCCCATTGCTCATAGTTGTAATGCGCTTCTCCTGTTAGCTCAACAGCATACTTCTTCCACTTATAAGCATTCTTCTATCCAGCATTATACTTCTTCCACTCATGGTGTGCGCCACGGCCTACAGTGTATTTTCCCCACTGGTAGCCAGAATCTCCAGAAGTCCCCTCAAATACCAGTCTATGCTTCATTAGTTTTCACCTGCCATTTCAATAGCTGTGAATGTGACTCCTTGCCAAATACCACCTAATACAACTCCACTATACATATTAGATGTGCTAGAAGAAGTGTGGCATTGAATGGTTTTCTCTGCATTCTCCAGAGGGTCATAATAAGTCAATTCATAAATGCGGCCTTGCACCTTATCAAATACAGCCGCAACATCTTCTGCGGAACAAGGAGGAAGTGTAATCTGCACTTTTCTCACTTTGCGGAAAATGTAGTATAGGTGAGTTAAACCATCCGCAGTTTTTCCACTGTCATCAGAAGTTAAGCTGCTATAATTTACTTTAAGGCTCTATGCATTATACTCATTTCCGTCAATTTTGAAATGTCCTTTGCTTGTTAAAGCCATAGTTAACCTCCTTCTATATGAAAGCCCTCCCTCCAAAGAGAGAGGGCTATTATTTTATTAAACAAACAGGGGGGTTCCTGTTCTACGCTTATAACTAATATTTCCTCTTGCTGCACTAGCCGCAATATCTTCATCACCAATAGAGAAGTAAAGCTCTTTCTCTTCAATAGCATCCAATAGCTGTCTAGTATTCTGAAGCAATGTGGAAATAATATCCGCATTATTATTCTGCAATGCGGTTTGCAGTCTATTTTCCTCTTCAATAGTTAAGTTTGCGCCGCTTAAAGTAACATATGGTGTAATATCATCCATGTCTGTAATTGCGCTTAAACTATCTCTATTAAAGCTAATATTTGTGTCTACTTCTGGAACAGTTAACAGAGGGTTAAATGCCTGTTCCATTGCTAGCGCTGTCTTCTGGAGTGCTAGAGTAGCAAGTCTAGTATTATTACTAATACCCTTTGCTAAACCTTCTACCAAGTATTTACCATCTTCCATCATCTTTTTAGAAGGAGATGCAATACCAAAGAAGCCCTTAATCCAGCTTAATACGTTTCCGCACCAGCTTTTTAACTTACCCCATAACCAACTTCCTGCATTTGAGATACCTTGAAATAATCCAACAATTAAATCATAACCAGCTTGAATAATATCAGGTAATTTCTCAATGATTGCACTAACAATAGATGCAATAATCTCAGGAATTGCACTAATAATTGTTAAGATAATCTCTGGTAGATTGGTAATCAGAGCTGTAAACAATGTTACACCAGCCTCAACAATCTCAGGTAACAGCTCAACAATTGCGTCAATGATTGCAGTAATAATCTCTGGAAGAGCTGCAACAATTGCCTCAATAATTGCGGGTAAGTTCTCTACTAATGCAGTCAATAAGTCTACACCAGCCTGAACAATAACAGGGATGTTCTCCAAAAGCGCAGAAACTATAGAATCAATAATCTGCGGTAATGCTGCTACGATAGTTGTAATAATTTCTGGTAGAGACTGGATTAGAGCAACAAATAAAGTAACTCCAGCTTCAACAATCTATGGAATTGATTGTGAAATAAATCCTACAATGCCTTCAATCAGTTGCGGCAAAGCAGCTATTAGCTGCGGCAAAGCCTGAACCATAGCATCACAGAAAGACATAATCAGCTGAATAAATGCATCTAGGAACATTGGCAAATTAGCAATGATACTATCTACCAGCATGATTAAACCATCAATTAGAGCTTGCATAATCATTGGTAGATTCTCGCTGATAGCATTCATAATCATTGTTGCGCATTCCATCAAAGCTGCAATTACTTCTGGGAAAATCGCAATAATAGACTCAATTAAGCTAAACAGTAATCCAGTAGCAGCCTCAATTAAGACAGGCAGCAACTCTGGAATTGCGGCAATAATTGCGTCAAGTAGTGAAGTAATGGCTTCTAGGATGCTCGGCAAAATGCTCTCAATGAGTCCTGGTAGTGCTTCAGCAATGATTGGGACAAGTGCGTTAATCAGCTCTGCAATGCCGCCTAGCGCAACCTCAATTCTTGGCATGATGTTATCCATGAAGGTAACAGCACTATCAACAAAGTTCTAAATTAAGGTTTCAAAATCCGCATTTTCATTAGCAATACCTGTAAGTAAGTTCTTCCATGATGCTTTCATCATTGCCGCACTGCCAGAAATAGTAGAAGCAGCTTCTTTTGCGGTTGTACCTGTAATGCCTAATTCAGTCTGAATGACATGGATAGCATCATAAACATCAGCCAAATTGTCAATGTTATATTCAACACCAGATAAGGCTTGAGCATCTGCTAATAGACGCTCCATTTCTTTCTTAGTGCCGCCATAACCTAACTTTAGGTTATCCAACATTGTATAGTTTTGTTTTGCAAAGCCTTGATATGCATTCTGAATGCTCTCCATGGAACTACCCATTTTGTTAGCATTATCAGCCATATCAGTTAGAGCCTAATCAGCCGCTTTTGCAGCCGCCTCAGTATCTCCGCCTAGGCTTTGTAATAGACTTGCAGAGAAACTTGTTACAGTTTCCATATATTCATTAGCAGATAAGCCAGCAGTTTTATAGGCGTTATTTGCGTATTCTTCAAGAAGTCCTGCGCTATCTTTGAAAAGCGTTTCAACGCCGCCAATCAGCTACTCATAGTCTGCATAACTTTGAATTGCGCTCTTGGTAAGGGCGGCAACTCCAGCAGCAGCAGCGGCAGAGGCAGCAGCAACAGCCTTTCCAGCAGCTCCAGCAATCTTGCCAAAGCTTGATTCTAACCCCGAAGTGTCACCAGATATTTTAACTACTAACTCTTCAAGTGTCATTATGGCTAACCTCCTTTGCGTTGCTTGTTATGCCCTTCTGCATAATCAAGCATCATTTCTTTCTATATAATCCAACTATTATCTATTGCTTCTGGCAGTTCTCCAGAAGAGAACAAGTTTGGATATATTTCTTGCAAAGTTGGCGGTTGTTTTCCATTATTAGCTCTGTTAATGAAAACAGCGGTTAATAATGCGATTTGGTAAGTGTGCATTGTCTATTCTTTTACAGTTTGTTCTTGCTTTTCTTTGTAGTTATGCAGGAACTCAATAATCTCTCCATATGTATAGTCCCAAAACTCAAAAACACCCATTCCGCACTTGCGGCAAGCGTCATAAAGCTGCTCAAACATCTCTGTGAAAGTCAATGGTGAAGAATCGGCTTCTTCACCATCTGTTAGTTTTTTTCAGCACTTACCTCTTCTTTGAAGAATCCACTAACCTTAAAGATTTCAATTAGAACAGGGATAAGCTCCATTAAGGAGTTGCCTTCATCAATGTACGCATCATAGATAGCGTAAGTATCATCAAGTGTAATTCCATGCTCATAAGCCTGCAAGCTTGCGTGAAGGATGCAAATGATGTCCTGAAGCTTGGGCATCTCATTAGTCTCGCGGATTTTCATAAAAACATTAAGAGGATTGCCGCCCATGCGCTTCTCCAAATCAACGCAAGCCTTTGCAGTCAATCTACATTTATATTCTTTGGAACCAACCTGAAAAATGGTATAAATCATAACTATAATCTCCTTTGTTTGTAAAGTAAAAAAGAGGCAGGATTACTCCTGCCTCATGTCAATTACGCAGGATTAGTAACACTAATCTCGCTATTCAATGCAACGTTAGCAGTAAAAGTCAGAGGAACATTGACAGCTGCGCTATCAATAGAAACATTAACTTCACCGCTGAAAGTGAATTCAGTGCTGTCAGGGAAAGTAACCTTGAAGTAGTTAATACCAGTCAAGCCCTTCAAAACACGATAATTGGAATCAGCGCCACTGTTGTCATACAGGAATTTAAAAGTCAAATCACCGTAGTCAACAAGTCCGTTGATGTAAGTCTTATTAGCATCTGCTAGGCAAGTAACCTCAACCTTCTCAGGAGTGCCGCCAAGAGAAGGAATTTCCTGAAGGTTAGGAACAGCAATATAATTGCCGCCTTCAGTAGCAGAATAAGAAAATTCAATGCCTTTACTTAAAATACCAGCCATTGTGAAAATCTCCTTCTATATTAGTATTTTTCTCTGCCAGTAGCCTCATAGATGAAGATTTTCTAACACTGTGTATCAACCACCAGCTCATTAGCTGAAATGCGGTTGAAGCCTAACTAGCGCATCTTTTCATCCAGAAGCACAGCATATTGGGAAAGAACCCCAATGTCATTACCCCAAATCTTGAGAATGTAAGAGAGTCTTGAATATCTCATTGTATCTCCCTCAAGTAAGGAGTAGTTGTTGTTTTCAATATAAGTAATACAAGGAGTTTCAGTAGAGCTATCACAGAATAACTCATAGTAAGTTGGAAGAATTGTGTTTAATTCCGCAACTAGAGTTTCCTTATAGTTGAGCATTTCTTGAAACCTCCTTCTAAATTTCCTCTTGGAAGAGTTTAATAATCTCATTGCGGTTGTTATCAAGTGCTGGTTGAAGGAATGGCTGCGGCTTTTGGCCTACAGTAGTCCACCATTTTCCTTCTGCATCTTGATAAACCCAAGGAACATCCTTGCGCCCAGTGCCTTTAGAAGAGAATAGGCCAGTCCCAATCTCAACATAAGGCGCATATTCTACGTTAGTCCCTACATAGCCTTCATTGTTATCAACTTCATGTGTAATGGATTGGCGCAACTATCCATCATCAACAGGGCAACGCATTTTAGCTTCATTCTCTACGATTAAACAAGCCTTATTAAGAGCTTGCTGTAAGTCCATCTTAGAGATTTTGCCTAACTTACTTATTAATTTATCTAAGTTCTCTATTTGTGCCATAATTACACCTTCTTCATAAGAATTTGGTGCAATCTCCTTGAAGGAATGACATACAGCACATTGAAAGTTTCACCATCAATAACAATCTGGTTTTTATCGGTAATTGAAGCATCATAGGTTAAACCAATGTTTGTTACATCAACGTAACGCACATCATCAACCTTTGTCTGCGTATAAGCTTTTACAACCATATCAACTGTTCTTGATGTGCTTGTTCCCTTGCGTTTCTGTCCATAAGCATCAGTTCCATTAGAGAAGGTAATTACACTGACTGGACGCATTTCACGAATAATCAAAGAATAATTACCTTTCTTTTGGACTTTAAAGCTCGCATGATACTTTCAGGGTAGTCAGCAGAGTAAGTAAAACTTACTCCGCTGTAGCCTTCTCCGTCTACCCCTTCAGTTCCCAAGCGATTATAGTTATAAACAACCATCTTAATAATGGTGGTTTCCAGTTCTAAAACGCATTCATTGTGCGTGTATGCTACAGCCTCTTCCGTAGCACTTTCAATTAATAGAGTAAGTAAATCGTCTTTATCATCTGCGGCAATGCCTAACAGAAGTTTAACTTTATCTAACATATTTACTTACCTCCAAAAGTAGAGTTAATTAACCCTCAGCCTCAGGAGTATCAACCTCAGGAACCTCAGGCTCAACCTCAGGAACCTCAGGCTCAACCTCAGAAGCAACCTGAGTAGTAAGCTTAACGCACTTAGTTCCGTCAGTCAGAGCAACAACCATAACCTTGCGTGCATAAACAGCGTTAGCACGAGTATTAGCGTCACGCTCCTGCTCAATCTCAGTACCCTTCTTAACGAAGCAAGTAACAGCGTCCTTAGTAGCTAAGTAACCTTCACCAGCTGGAACAGCCTTAGAAACGATTACAGGAACGCCGCAAACAGAACCAATGTAACCAGTGCGGCTAAAGCCCTCAGAATACTTCAAGTCTTCCTTCAGGTTCTTACGAAGAGTAGCCTTCTATGCAGGATTAATCAGCAAGAACAAACCGTCTTCAGACTCAGAATCCATCTTAGCGATAGCGTCAACGATAGCATCAAAAGTCCAATCTACTTCAAGAGTCAGCTGAGTAGCGCCCATAGCAGCAATAGCCTTCTCGGTTAAGTCATTAGTCATCTTCTGAGCAATAGCCTGTAAGCCAGTCTCAACAACCATTGGGTCAGTCATTTCCTGCTCATCATAGTAAGCAAACTTACCCTGAGTTACGCCAACTTCATACTCAGTAGGAGTAAAGCTTACTTCGATTTCATCAGAGTTGCCTTCGCCCATATCCAAATCTTCAACATCGCCAGTAGCGGTATAAACGTTGATAACTTTCTTCATGCCAGCATTCTCAGTCAGAGAATAGTCAGCAGTCATGTAGGCATTCATATCAATGCCAGTAGTCAATAAATCTTCAATTCTGCTCTCAAGAACAAAATTCTCATAAATAGTGTGAGCCATATCTAAAATCTCCTTTGTTGTAATTAATTACGTCCAGTCAAGGACTTATACAAGTCAGGATTATTTCGTGCTAACTCTTGCTGTTTGATAAGGCTCATCTTTCTAAAGGAATCTTTAGTAATTGCCTCGTCAGGTGGTAAGTTCTTCTTTGGAGAGGAACTGCCAAGACGCTTTTCAACCTCATTCTTGACGCTCTACTTAAATGCCTTCTCCAACAGAGTGATGTTAGCGTTCATGGTTTCCGCATCTTCAGCAACCACGAAATCTACAAGAGTTAGGGATAATCCCTTTTCGGCAAGAATCTTGCTTGCCTCATTTTTATTTTCAGCCAGCGCCAAAGCCTTCTCTTTCTCAAGAATGGCCTTCTCACGCTGTTCAAGTTGATATTCAAATTTCTGCTGTTCGTTCATCTGTGCCAGCTTCTCAGCTTCACGAACCTTGTCGGCATTCTTGCGTTCCGCTTTCTTTAAAGCCTCAGTCACGCGTCTATCTGCCTCTTTTTGAAGTAACGCATCAACTTCTTCTTGTGTGTAGGTTTTTGGAGTTTCAGGATTGTCCTGCCCCTCGATAACCTGCTTCTTAGTATCTTCCATAAATAAACCTCCTGTAAGTTCCAACAGACAACCAATAATGAGATATCAACGCCATTGAAGGATAAGCGTAAAAGTATATATAAAAATAAGGAAGGTTGTGGTTGCCGTTTAGCCCTTGTAAATAATTAGTGAGTTCCAATATGTGATGTCTATTGGCCCTCACAGTAATATAAAAAAACAGAGCAAGGTTTTAAAAACTCTTGCCCTGTCTTTATCAAAAATTTTTCATTACTCTGCCACTACTGGGGCAGGAACTTCAAT
>JAZNBJ010000072.1:0-25281 GCA_045586965.1 Candidatus Gastranaerophilaceae bacterium
GCTCCACCAGAGAATAAATGTAAATGATGATATTTCCAATAAACTTATAATTATTTTTTGATAAAGACTAAAATAAATAGATTTAATTTTTTCAAAATTATTTTTATATAAAAAACCTATTATACATCCTAGTCCTATTCCACCAATTGCTCTTAAAGTTCCTACATTTAAGAAGCCCAGCATATTTAATCCAGGTCTTGAATATACACCATGTCTAAAATGTTCTAATAAACCATAAGACGTAACAATAAGTAAACCTATAATATAATAAGCATATTTTTTCGGTACAAACTTAATAATACAAAAATAAATTAATAAATTTATAAATAAAGCTGAAGTAAACCAAGTCGGTCCATTAGAAACATATCCTAATGAATATAACGGAGTATTAAGTAAAAAAACTGAAGCTATGTCTTTAAAAAAAGCTATTTTATCAACATGTAATAACCCATTCAGATAACAAACTATCATTGAAAATGCAATAACAGGAGATAAACGTATATATTTTTTTAACATGAAAGTTTTAATCGATAGATTTTGTTTAAATGTTAAAATTAATAAAAAACCGGCGATTATAAAAAATGCATCAACACCATTATTTGCGAAAAAAAATGTTTTTTTTAAATTTTGAAACAAATCTATATCTGGATAAAGTTTACAAAGATTCCAAGTTCTATCAATAAAACTGTGCAACATAACAATTCCAAACATTAGAATTATTCGTAAAAATTCTATATTTTTAAATTTATTCATTTCTTGCCTCTTCTAAAAATGTCTTTAAATTTTCAAAAGCTATTTTTTTATATTGATTAATTTTTTCAATATTATATCCGTTATTCATAGCTTCATTAAGTTGTTCTAAAACATATTCTGCATTTATAAATTTTTCTTTTTCGATAAAACGATTTTCGTAGCCGATAAGTTTACCAAAAAGTTTTAATTTATCATTCCATACTAAACCAACAGACGGAATACCTAGAGAAGTAGCAATAATATTAGCATGTAACCTTGCAGCAATTATGCATTTGTAATTACTTATGATTTCAATTAAATCCTTTGGCGTTGTTGGGCGACAAGCTAAACTCTTTTCTGTAATGGGAAGATTTAACTTTTTAAGAACTTTTTCTCCTATTTCATAATCAGACTTTATACCATTGCAAAACATTTGCCATTTATAGTTATTTTTATCTAAAAGCTTAATTATATTAACATAAGCATCAATTATATCTTGTTCACTAAAATTAAAACCATAATCAGAGTAAATTTTTCCACGAATTACTCCAATCCCAATGATATCCGAATTTTTATTAGCAGAAATATTGTACGTTTCTGCTGAGTACAAAGCAGGATCTCCTACTAAGTTGGCTTTAGAGCTTTTATCTTTTAAATATTTTTTTAAGGTTTCTAGATCATCTCTTGTGCTAATTGAAACAATATCTTTTGACAAAGCAGCACTTAAAACTTTACATCTATAATTTTCTTCATCAATTCCCTCTATGCCAACAGCATTTAAATACAATGGAACATTGTTTTTCTCACATATTTCAGATATAGTATGGATTGCATTCCAAAAATCTTCTCTTGAATATTTAATTAGACCTCCTCCAGCTATAACAACTTTATCAACGTTTTTAATATAATCATTGTAATAATTGTATGCTTTTTTATTATGCTTGATAAAAAGTTGCCATCTTAGGCATTCGATTTTAATTAAACATATTCCTAAACGCTTAATAATAGGAAGCAAAAATTTATATCCTATAAAAGGATAATTTTTATATTTTTTCATTATCTTTTTGGGAGGAAATAAGTTCATTCTAGTTATATTAGCAGAACTACCTGTTAACCTGATAAGATATTCGCAAGTATCAGCAATTACTCTGTCACCAATGTTATTATTTTTTAATTCAATCAAAAGAATTTTACTACTCATTTATAATTTCCTCTATTAAATCCATAACTTTTTTACTGGCACTCCCATCTTCTATACAACCTTTTTCAGTTAAAAAGTTTTCTACCTGAATACGATATCTATCATAATTAAAGTTTTTGATATTATCACATAACACTACATTATCATTTGCAACAGGGAATGGTGTACTTTCCAAAGGATAATAAAAACCTCTATCTGTATTATATTTCTCTATATCTTCAGCATAAATAAATGCTGGTTTACGAGTCAGCATAAAATCAAATATCCAGCTTGAATAATCTGTAATACCGACATCTGTCGCAACTAAAAGTTCTTGTATATCAGGATATAGATTTGCATTAACAACATTCTTATTATCACTATGCAATAATGATTTATTTTTCACTTTTGCAAGATGAGGGTGCAATCTTAAAATAACAATCCAATCTCCACCAAATTTTTCCTGTAAGCTTTTTCTTAGCATTTCATAGTCTAAATTATATACGTCTATATGTTTATCATCTCTAAAAGAAGGAGCATATAGCACAACTTTCTTTGAGGAATTAATACCAAGTGCAGAAAAAACTTTTTTCTTAATTTTATCTAAAGACTCTTTGTCCTTAAAAAAGATATCGTTTCTTGGGTGTCCAACATTTGTAAAGGAACTATTCCACAATAAACCTTCCTTAAAAACATTTTTCTCAAACTCAGAATTTGTTATTAAGTAATCAATATTTTCAATGTCTATTTTAGTCATATCATTCCAAGTTTTAGTAAAAAATGCACTATTATCATTTTTTACAGAATAATCAATCTTCTTTATCCCTAAAGAACCGTGCCACGTCTGGATATAAGTTTGCTGAGGCTTCTTAACCCAACCAGAAGCAAACAAAGCATTGCAATGGACATTGCTAATGATAATTTTTGCAGAACTTAATGCTCGTATTCCTTTATAATTTTTATATCCAGTTAATTTTATTTTTTCAGGAAAACTTTTTTTATTAACCTTTTTGCTATTATTACATAACCATACAATTTCATAAGGAAGCTTTCGTCTCAATATTTCTTCAGCTATATATTTAGGATTACAACCATAGCCTTTTCCACCAAAATTATTAAAAACAATTAAATTGTGTTTAATTTTACAATTACGACAAAAAAATTTATTTAAAGTTGCTCGTAGTATTTTTATCGTATACCCACATATCGTCAATAATTTATACTTACCACTATTTCTCAAATGAAAAATCTTATGTATAAATTTATCAGATGTAGTATCATCTTTACATTTGTATTGTTGATACAATAAACTATTAATCAATCTACTATAAGCTTCTTTTAAATCTACTTGAGGACTCCATCCTGATAAATTTTTTATTTTAGATATATCTAAATAATATTTAAGTGTACCTAAATAGCTACTATCATTTTCCTCTTTTATAACTAATTTTGATGTAGAAGAATCTTTACACAGCATCTCTGCCATTTCTTTAATAGAACAAGTTGTATTTGGGTTTGCTACATTATAGCTTTCTCCATCAGCACCTTTTTCAAGTATGTTTAAAAGTGCAATAACGGCATCTGTTATATAGCAATAACTTCTAACTGTTTCACCCTTTGTCTTTAATACGATATCTTTTTTTTCGGCAATGTTTCTAGCAAATTGAGTAAAGACTCTATTATCGTTATAATCGACACAAGCTCCTATTGTTTGTGCAAGTCTTGCAATTTTCACAGGTACATTATATTCATTAGCGTATGCCGCACATAAGCATTCAGCAGCGCGTTTGCCTTCTTGGTAAGAACTACGAGATTTTAAAATATCTACATATCCTAAGTCATTTTCTTTTAACGATTCTTCTCTTGTTAAAGGAATTTCGCCATATACTTCCATAGAAGATAAATAAACAATACTCTTAGTTCTTGCTTTTATAGCAAGGTCTAAAATATTCTTTGTGCCTTGCACTATAGAGTCAATTGTCTCAACGGGTTTTTTTACAAAACTAGCTGACGAAGTACTATTTGCAGTATGAATAATATAATCAACTCTACCACTATATTTAATAGGTTTAATAATATCCTGAAATAAAAATTTAAGTAATTTTGTAGTTTTATAATCTTTAAATATAGATTTAGCTTTTTCTTTATTTCGCACTAATGCTAATATTTTAATATTCGTACCATATTTTTCATTTGCAGACAACAAAGCTTTAACAATTTGAGTTCCAATTAACCCCGTTGCTCCTGTCACAAGAATTATTTTGTTTTTAAAATAGTTCCAATTTATAAAACTTGATTCTATAATTTCTCTAGTATCTAAACGCTCTATATTATTCTTAAAAGTTACCATTATTTATCCCTCAATACCAAAAGCTTCCTGATCCTCTTTAAATCTAATTAAACCTCTTAATAAGTATAGGTCTTCAATTGTAGTAATCTTGATATTACCCCTATTGCCTTCCACCATATGGGTTTCTTTATTCAAAGTTTTAAATAAAGTGCAAGAATCAACAATATCCTCATAATCAGGATTAATTTTTCTTGTTATTTCATGTGCTTGTATAATCTCAGACAAAATAAATGTTTGTGGAGCTTGTGCAGCAAAAGTATGTTTTCTATATGGTACATGCTCCGGATTCAAGCCATTTTGACTAACTAAAATTGTCTCGTGACAAGACGTACAAGTTATAGCATTTCCTTTTTCTAATGCTGTTTTAATATTAGTGTCAATAACATCATTTGTAATATTTGGTCTAACCCCATCATGAATTAAAACAATAGAATTATCTGGGTTTTCTTGTTGTGCCAATTTTAAAGCTTTATATATCGAATCCTGACCAGTTGCTCCACCCTTAACAACCCCTGCAGCTTTTGATATATGATAATATTCTATTAATTCATTCATATAACTATAATAGTCAGGATGTATAGCAATATAAATTTTATCTATATTTTCATTTCGTTGGAAAATTTCTAACGTATGAATAATAATAGGTTTAGAATTAATTTTTAGAAATTGCTTTGGTAAACTATTTTCTTGGTTATTTAAACGTTTGCCAACTCCTCCAGCAAATATTATTGCTATATTATTTCGCATACAATTGTAGCCCTTCTATTAAATTTTTTATAATATTTTTATCTTCTTCAGTAAGATTTTTGTGCCCACTATGACCTAAGCCAATTTTTTTAGGATAAGCCATATAATTACCATATAGTCGTTTTAAGAAGGCATCAGGATTATTCATTGTATAAAATTCTGCACCTTCAAATTCAACTTTTTGCAATGGATAAATTACGTTGTAATTAGTAAACCAATTTTTCCAACTGTGTCTAAAGTCAATGCCCCAAATAATATCTGAATCTTCTAAATTTTTAGGGATTTCATTAACTAGAATTTCATTTTTCATCAAAAATTCTGTTTTTTCTTTTAATTCAATATCACTTAGTTCTTTTTCTTCTAATTCAATTTTCTGTCTTATTTGTTTTATTTTTTCAGTAGTTATTATCTGTTCTTCACTATTTAATGCTCTACCATATATATCAAATGGGAAAATATCCACAAATAAATATTTACATTTTTTATGTTGTACTTTTATAAAATACATACTAGGTCTTGCAGTATCTCTGTAATAATCAGCATAAATATCCTTATTACTAGAATATTTGTTAAAAGCATCAATTATTTTATTGTAGTCTTCTCTTATCATTCCAACATCAATGTCGTCATCCCAAGGTATAAAACCTTTATGTCTTATTGCTCCAATAAGAGTTCCTGCGTCAAGCCAATACTTTAAACCTGCTCGTTCACAAACATATGCAAATTCTTTTAATAATACTAAATTCCCTAATTGAATATCTCTAATTTGTCCTACAGCTGGTGGCAAAGTTGTTATGTCAACATTATTCTTTTTATAGTAATAATAAGGGTTCTGCTTTTTCTTTTTCACAAACTCTCGCTTTGCGAGTTTTATTCTTAAATTAAAAATACATAAAACATTATGAGTTTCATTTAACTCGCTAAATGATAAAATTTTAGATAAAAATGCTTTTAAATAAGTGTGGTACAACGCAATATAGAACCTAGGACGTAACAAAAAAAGTGGTCTGTATTTAAAATACGCTTTTAATGATGCTAATTGATTGTTTTTTGTCCAATTTTCATAATCCCAATCACTTAGTTTCCAAGGTGTTAATTGCAAATATTTAAAATATAAGTCTCTATGGTATGAAAAACTAGCCCAATGCCAAGGTTTCTTTTTAGCAACAAAATGAACAACACTAGGTTTATTTGTATAACTTGAACGATTTGTGAAATTTGAAGATTGAACATTCCATTTATCTTGAACAATTTTTATTCTATTTTTACAAACTTCATTAATAATTGTTTGATCACCAACTTTAATTGATTCAGTATTTTGTATTGTCCAAGATAAAAACTTCTCTTCTGTATTATCTTTACGCATATTTTTCAAATCAAAAACAAGCATTCCTGCATTAACATAAGTAGGATTTTTCTTTAACATTCTTTTATTGATATCTTTAGCACCTGCAACAAGACATTCCCCCATTTCTGTATTAAATAATTCTTTTAAACTAGAGTTGATTACCATATCGCAATCAAAATAAATAATTCTATCAATGTTTGGCAATAAAGATGGAAGTTTTAAACGATAATAGGTTGCAATGGTAACATATGAATGAGTTTTTATTTTTGAATACTCTGTAAATAAAGACTGGTCGATATCTACAAAGCTAATTTCAGAATTTTTTATTGATTTTAAAGAAAGTATTTCTTCTTTATGTTTATCAGAAACTCCACCATCTAATACATAAATACATAATTCATCAGAGGAATTTGCATTATATAATATTGATGCAATTACAACCCCAGCGTATTTTGAATAGTTATCATCACAAGCCAAGCATATATTTATTTTATTATGCATCTATTGTATCTCCTTGATAATAAGTTGTGATAGTAAAAGCAGGTATTTTATTGAACAATTCATAGTATTGTCTCGTAAGTCTTTATCAAACAAAAATAAATTCATACTCACCACCACATCTTAACTTCCGTTGACAACAATTTAAGTATTTTGTTGTCTTAATTTTATTTCTATTGCTAATATTCACTCTACCACAAACATTTTAAGAAAAATAGTTTTTTTAAATTTTGTTATTAAACTGTTAAAAAGATAAAAATCACCTCTTTATAACTCAATAAAATCAGTAATTTTCAGCTTTGACAACATTTTACTTAATTTATTGTCTTAAATTTTTGTTATCAAACGCACTCAGAGCAACTGTTTTAGAGGATAAAGTTTGTGTAACAATTGCACCTTACTTAAAAATCCCACACTATCCGTCTGAGTAATAGATGAGTAATTTCGTCACCTTTCGGGACAGATAGATTGGAATTTTCCGCCCCCTGAAAACCAAACACAAAGCCTATTTGCTTAAAATTTCCACTTTATCCATCCTCCCAAACCACTCATTAAAATACAGCTTCCCAGCAAACTACTCATTAAAGTACAACAGCCCTACCAACTCCTCTAAATAAAATACTCGGTAGCAAAAGCCACCGAGTATTTTATGGGGCGCCTGATGAGATTGTCTTGAGTCGCTCGCATTAAACGTGTCTACGTGTTTTGCTTCAGAGTTTCCAACTCTTTGCAAAAGCACTCCGCACTCTGCTCGCTCCTCGCTCGAACCCTCAAATGGGTTCTCATCCTCATCGGCGCATAAAAAAACACTCTTACGAGTGCTTCTTTAAATGGGGCAACCGAAGGGACGGAGTCGGAACCGATTTTCGTGAATTTTGTACAGCAAGTCATGTTTAACACTGATGTTGTCCGTGAAGTAAAGTTACTCATGTATTCTTGAGAAATCTCAGCTAACAGCTTATAATATTATTAGTTAATTATGTAGCCTAGAAATGCCAGCTGGGCGGTGGGCAATTCTTTATAGAAACCCTCAATGATTGGGTGGCGTCAATCCTTAATTAACTTATTCTTAAAGATGATAAGAAGACCATAAAGCCCGCAAGGGCAACTGCCCCGGATGGCGTGCAATATTGCATTCATGAGGGGAACGGCAGTCCCTCCTTATCATCTTTATTTATTATATTTGGGTCTGGATTCTGTATGGCGTGGTAGTATATTGCTAATAACTATTGTGTATTTATTAACCTTTTTAATGTGTGTGTTTAATAACCTTGAAAACCTTGTGTTCTATATGCTTCAGCTACAGTAACACATAAGATTAGGTGAAATATTTGATAAATTACTACTAAATATTTCCACTCTTTGTTTGTAGTATAATAATTGTACAATTAGGGGAGTTGTAAGTATGTCATATCAAAGTGAAGCAGAATTAGAAAAGCAGTTGATAAGCAAGTTGTCAGCACAAGGCTACAGCTACATTAAGCTTGATGAATATCATGACCTTGAATGCAATTTCCGTAAGCAATTGAATATACTTAATAAAGATGTACTTGATGATGTTGAGCTATCTGATAAAGAGTTTGAACGAATACTTACATATCTTAATGGAAAGACTGTATATCAATCAGCAAAACAATTAAGAGATAAGTTTATACTTGATAGGGATAATGGCAAGCAAGTATACTTGCAATTCCTTGATGAAAACCCTGAAAATAATATTTATCAGATAACTAACCAAGTTACAGTTCACGGTAAGTATGTTAATAGATATGATGTTACTATACTTATCAATGGTTTGCCTTTAGTACAAATAGAGCTTAAAAGACGTGGTGTTGATATAAATAATGCAATAGACCAGATTGATAGATACCGTCAGCATTCTTTCAGAGAGTTGTTCAAGTACATACAGATTTTTATTGTATCTAATGGTGTTGAAACCAGATACTTTGCTAATACAAATGAGCCTAGAATACTTAAGTCTTTAACATTCTACTGGACTAAAGAAGATAATGAGCGTATAAATATTCTTGATAACTTTTCTTCTGAGTTCCTTGATAGAAATAGATTGTTAAAGATGCTCACTAGATATATGGTTATTAATGATACTGATAAGAACCTTATTGTTATGAGACCTTATCAAGTCTACGCAACTGAAGCTCTTGTTAGGCACGCATTGAATACTAACTCAAACGGTTACATCTGGCATACTACTGGTTCAGGTAAAACTCTTACAAGTTGGAAGTGTGCAAACCTATTAAAGAAAGAGCCTAGAATTACTAAGGTGTTTTTCTTGATTGATAGAAAAGACCTTGATACTCAAACTATTGAAGAGTTCAACAAGTTTGAGAAAGATTGTGTTGATAATACTGATGATACTAAAGTTCTTGTCAAGCAGATGCAAGACCCTAACAAGAAACTTATTGTTACAACTATTCAAAAGATGGCTAAGGCATTAAGTTCACCTAAATATCAAGCCGAAATGGACAAGTTTAGAGATAGCAAAGTTATCTTTATTATTGATGAGTGTCATCGTTCGCAGTTTGGTGAAATGCACACACAGATTAAGAAGCACTTTGTTAATGCACAGTACTTTGGCTTCACTGGTACACCTAGATTTGTAGAAAATAAATCTCAAGATGGCAGAACCACTGCTGATATATTTCAGAAGTTACTGCATTCGTACCTCATCAAGAATGCTATCCATGACCATAACGTGTTAGGCTTCTCAATAGAGTACATACAAACCTATGAGGGTGAATATGATGAAAATGATGACACAAAAGTAGAGGGTATTGATACAGAAGAAGTCTTTATGGCAGATGAGCGTATTGATATGATTACTAATCACATAGTTAATCACCATTCCTTGAAAACAAGAAACGGCAAGTATACTTCTATCTTTGCAACTATGTCTATACCACAGCTCGTTAAATACTATGACTCTTTTATGAGACTTAAGAAAGAGGGTAAACATAACTATAATATTTCTGCTGTGTATTCATTTGGGGCTAATGAAGATTTATCTAACAAAGAAGAGCACTCAAGAGATAGCCTTGATAGGATTATCAAAGACTACAATGCTATGTTTGAAACTAACTTTGATACAAATACTTTTGCAGCTTATAACAAGGATATCTCTAATCGTCTTAAACAAAAGAAGAATCCTCAGATAGATATTTTACTTGTAGTAAATATGTATCTTACCGGCTTCGATTCACGTCCTTTGAATACTTTATATGTTGATAAGAACTTAGATTGGCATAACTTATTACAAGCTTTCTCAAGGACTAATAGGGTAGAAAAAGACACTAAACCTTTTGGTAATATTGTATGCTATAGAAACCTTAAAAAGAACACTGATGATGCCTTGAAACTATTTAGCCAGACTGATAAAGCTGAAGAAGTATTGATTAAAGATTATGAATACTATAAGGAACAGTTTGAGCAGTATACAGCAGAACTCTATAAACTTGCTTCAACTCCTCAAGCTGTAGATGGTTTAATGAGTGAAGATGACCAAGCTAAGTTTGTTATTGCATTTAGAGAATTATCTAAAATATTACTAGTATTAAAAACTTTCACCGAGTTTAACTGGGCTGATTTTGACTTAGTTATGACACAACAAAGTTATGAAGACTACAAAAGCAGATACCTAACAATACACGATAACATCAAAAAAGTAAAACAAGCTGAAAAGGTCTCTATACTTAACGATATAGACTTTTCTATAGAAATTATTCAAACAGACAAAATTAATGTAGCGTATATAATGAACTTACTACGCAACATTGACTTTACTAATCCTAAGCAAAAAGAACAAGATATTAATAATATATATAAAGAGCTCGAAAGAAGTGATAACCCTGAATTAAGAAGAAAAGTAGACCTTATTAAACAATTTATTGGGGAAGTTGTACCAAAGATGTCTTCTGATGATTCTGTTGATGAAGAATATTCTAACTTTGAAACAGCACAAAGAAACAAAGAGATTGAAGAGTTTGCCAATGATAATAAACTTGAGCCAGATTTTATTAAACATACTATCAATGATTATGAGTTTAGTGAAGTGCTAGATAGAAATAAGATTCGAGCTGGCATTTCTTCAGATGTGTCTTACTTCGAGAAAAAATCTCTTGTAGAAAAGATTATGGAATTTATTATAAGCAATGTTACTAAGTATCAATAAGGAGTAACGATGAGCACAGTACAAATACAGAAAGAACAAAAAGCGGAACTACATACAAAGTTATGGGAAATGGCTAACGAATTGCGTGGCAATATGGAAGCCTATGAATTTAAGAACTATATCTTAGGTTTAATATTCTATCGTTACTTATCTGAGAGAGTTGAGAGCTTTGTAAATAAACTACTTAAGAATGATAACATTACATATGAACAGGCATGGGAGCGTGAAGACTATAGACAAGGGTTATTGGAAGACTGCTTAGATGCACTAGGTTATGTTATTGAACCTAAATACTTATTCTCATATGTTATTAAGATGATTGAGCGTAATGAGTTCGGTATAGATTACCTTGAAAAAGTTATTTCTTCAATTACTGAGTCAACAATAGGGCAAGAATCCGAACAAGACTTTGACGGACTTTGGGAAGATATGGACTTGAAATCTTCTAAGTTAGGAAAAATGGTAAGCGAAAAGTCTAAACTTATTGCTACAATCCTTAATACTATTAGCACTATTGATTTTCACTTGGAAAATATGGAACTTGATGTATTAGGTGATGCTTATGAATATTTAATCGGTATGTTTGCTCAAACTGCAGGCAAAAAGGGTGGTGAGTTCTATACACCAGTAAATATGTCTAAACTTGTAGCACGACTTGCGACTGTTGGATTAACAGAAGCTAAAAGTGTTTCTGACTGTGCTTGTGGCTCTGGTGGTTTGTTGTTGCAAGTTAGGAAATACTGTAAAGTAGGTCAATATTTCGGTCAAGAACTAACTAGCACAACTTATAACCTTGCAAGAATGAATATGTTACTTCATGGTATTGATTACAAAAAGTTTGAGATACTTAATGTTGATACCCTTGAAAACCACCAAAACGAAGAAAAACAATTCACGGTACAAGTGGCCAATCCACCTTATTCAACAAGTTGGTCTGCTAATGCTAAGTTTTTAGATGATGATAGATTTTCAGTTTATGGAAAGCTTGCACCTAAAGGTACAGCAGACTTTGCCTTTGTTCAACATATGATTTATCATATGGCAGATGACGGCAGAATAGCCGTATTGTTGCCACATGGCGTATTGTTTAGAGGTAATGCTGAAGAAACAATCAGAAAGCATATTGTAAAAGATATGAATTACCTAGATGCAGTAATTGGCTTGCCTGCTAACTGTTTTCAAGGTACATCAATACCGGTTTGTTGTTTGATACTTAAACGTGAACGTAACGGCAATAGCAATAACATTTGCTTCATTGATGCATCTAAGTACTTTACTCAAGGTAAAAACCAAAACTCTATCTCTGATGAGGATATTGAAAGAATTGTATGTGCATACGCTGAGCGTAAAGAAATTGATAAGTTCTGTCATATCGCTACAATGGAAGAGATTGAAGAGAATGACTACAACTTGAATATTCCTAGATACGTTGATACTTTTGAACCAGAACCAGAAGTAGACTTGCAAGCTGTTAAAACTAGTATGAAACAACACGAAGAGAAGATTAAAACTCTTGAAGCTGAACTTCAAGTATTTCTTGATGAGTTGGGAGTGTAGAATGGAAGAAAACTTAAGCAAAGGCGAAATAGTTATATATACCAGTAATGACGGACATGTTAGCCTAGATGCTAGACTTGAAAAAGAAACAATTTGGCTAACACAAGTACAGATAGCTGATTTGTTCAGCGTAAAACGTCCTGCAATTTCTAAACACATCAAGAATATCTTTGAAAGTGGCGAGCTGATTGAAGATTCAGTTGTTTCCATTTTGGAAACAACTGCTAAAGACGGTAAAAACTACGATGTAGCTTACTACAACCTTGATATGATTATCGCTGTTGGTTATAGAGTAAATTCAAAGAAGGCAACACAGTTCAGAATATGGGCAACAAATGTATTAAAAAGCTACATTACTCAAGGTTATGCAATTAATGATAAGCTTATATCAACACAAAAAGAGAAGATTAAAGCCTTGCAAACTACAGTAAGCTTGCTATCAAGAAGCTTGACTAACCAGATTGAAACTCTTGAAGATGCTCAGAAAGTTGCCAACCTATTGGAAAACTTTGCAGATGGCTTAGATTTACTTGATAACTTCGACCATAAAACCCTTGATACAAAAGGTGCAACAAAGAAAGAGGTTGTTAGAATACCTAAAGAAGAATATCTGGAAGTTGTAAGTCGGATGAAATCTGAATTTGCATCAGATGTGTTTGCTGTTCCTAAAGATAGCTCTTTTGAAAGCTCTGTTAATCAGATTTATCAATCCTTTGGTGGTGAAGATTGTTATCCGACATTAGAAGAAAAAGCTGCAATGTTGCTTTACTTAATAACTAAAAACCACTCATTCTCAGATGGTAACAAAAGAATAGCTGCTAGTTGTTTCTTGTACTTCTTAGATAGAAACGGACTACTTTATAACAATGGTAAACCTATCATCGATAACGGTTCACTGTTTGCTTTGACATTGTTGATTGCTGAAAGCAACCCTGCCGAGATGGAAACAATGAAACAGATTGTGGTTAGTGTGTTGAATAAGGGGGTGTAATGACAAAGACTATTCAACAATTTAAGGACGAAATGTTTAAAGATAATAGAATCAATACTAATAAATATTACTTATTATATATAGATATTTTGGGAATGAAGTCTTTGATTGACTCAAAAGACAGTGAGTTGTACTTGAATTACATAAATAATGTTTACAGAGATGCAATAAAAGGTATAACTGGTATATATGAGGAAATAAACAAAATAAAGATAGATGTGAGGATTTTTTCAGATAACTTGGTTGTTGCTATAAAGGAAGGCGATGACAAACTTTCTTCGTTGGAAGCCATTAAACGTACATTAATAGTTGAAATAGCATCTTTTATACAAATGCTTGCTTTAAAATATTCCTTGCTTGTTAGAGGTAGTATAACATATGGGGATTTTTATATAGATGAAAACTTTTTGTATGGAAAAGCATTAACAAGAGCTTACGCTCTCGAAAGTGAAGTTGCCATATATCCTAGAATTATTCTTGATGATAATATTGTGAGTTTATTTGTAGAATCTATGTACTTGAGTAAATTTATAAAAAAAGATACTGATGATGTAAGGTATATAAATTCGTTTGAATGCTATTTTAATATTTCTAAATTGTACAAAGAGGATGAAATTAAGCATATAAGGCAAATCTTATGGACTAAACTGCCTGAAAGCAATAGCTGTAAAATTAATCAAAAAGTGCATTGGCTAGTTAATAGGTTTAATGAATTTTGTAGTAATTTTGATATGACAAGTTATATGCTTAATATTGATAGCTTGCCAAGATTTAGTGAGTATTTTAAAAAAGCTTTCAATGGCGTAGAACAAGTTTGTGAACACTCTTGAATAGCTTAAGTAAGGAAAATAATCAATGATGAATAATATAGAAAATATTAAAAATATACTAGAAATATTCTGCCTCTTGGGCGGTATTCTTGCAGCGCTTTATGCACTACCTTTCTTTAAGTATAAGATTGGAGCAGAAGAAAGAAAGCTATACTTAGACAATGCTCTTAAAGCAAGGGAAGTTCTTGGGTTTGTTTATCAAAACGCCAGGATTGATGACATAAATATCGCTAAGCTTGGTGTAGTCTTGAATGAAGCATCATTGTACTTAAACAGTGATATTGTTGTTTTTATTGATGAAATACATAAAGACTTGATAAGATTGTTTGTAATACAACTTGAGCTTGAAAAGCTTGAAGTGGGTGAAGAACGTACTAAATTGTGCAATGAAATGGAAAATATACTTGTTAGACTTGGTGATTGTGCAAACAAGTCTATAACTATATACCGTAGGCATATAGTCCATGAGCCTATGGGAAAATTTGTGGAAGTTATTGAACGCTTTAAAAGTGCTAACAAAAGAAGGAAAGAAAAAGCAAAGAATGGCAACTAATGTTATGGTAAAATACGGGGTTTTCGTTCCGTTATATAACATTGATGTATCAGAAGAAATTCTTGATACAAAGATTTTCGATGATTATGTTATCATATCAAGCAAAAATCTGACTGAAAGATATGGCGAATACCTTATCAGAGGTGAAAGATTTTATGAGCAATTATTCCAAGACATTACTGAGCGACATCCACAAAAATCTATATTCTATCCAACTGCCAAGTATATCTTGTGTGCTGAGTTTGAGCAAGAAGATGACGACACACTTTACCGAAATAAATTATTAATTTCAAAGAAGCAGATTAGTAATATCCTACTTGCAATGAGATTAACCGGTAAAGGTTTTTGCCAAGTTAATAATGGTTATTACTTGGCTTTTGGGCACGCTTCTTGTTTGCAGTATAAAGGTTCTTCGCAATTACCTAATATAGAAAGAGCTCATCGTACAGCTTTAGGTTCGTTAATTGTTGAAGACGAATATACATTAGATAAAGCCGCTTTGGATAAAGTATCTAATGTTTATCAAATGCTACAAAGTATTCCTAAAAAAGAGCTTTTAGTACCTATTACGTACTTTCATAAGTATTATGATTCACTAACTCCTTATGATAGGATATTGCAACTTGCTATAGTTCTTGAAAGTACATTGCTTGCCGGACATACAGACGAGCTTAATTACAGATTAAGTTTAAGGTCTTCAGCTCTTCTTAATAGAGATGTAACGAAAATACTAAAATTATTTTATTCAGTAAGAAGCCATATAGTTCACAATGGATACATTGGTGAAAACAAAGGCTATAAAAGTATATTTAAACAACTAAAGAATCTTGTTAATATCCATAAAGATGATGAAACAGAGTTGCTTTATTACTTTGTTACAGACCATGTTGAACCTATTATTAGAGAGATTCTTTACAAATCTTTTTTACTTTTTGCTGAAGGTAAAGTAAAAGATTATGATGATTTAAATAAGAAGCTAGATAGCTTTATACTAAAACAGATAACTAAAGATAACTTCGAGGTTAATAATGCAGAATAGACCTAAGCTAAGATTTAAAGAGTTTAATGATGTGTGGAGTAATACCACTCTAGGAGATGTTTGTGCAATATATGACGGTACGCATCAAACACCTGATTATAAAGAAAGTGGTGTACAATTTCTTAGTGTTGAAAACATCAAAGATATAGATGCTAGTAACAAATTTATATCAGAAGAAGACTTTAGAAGAGATTTCAAGATAAAACCAGAGGTAAATGATATACTCATGACAAGAATTGGTGATATTGGCACTTCGGCTCTTGTTAAAACAAATAAAGACTATGCTTATTATGTTAGCTTGGCTTTGTTAAAGTGCAAAAATGATATTCTTCCTAGCTATCTTTTACAAGCTATCGTTGAAGATAACTTTCAAAGACAACTATGGAAAAACACTTTGCATGTTGCGTTCCCTAAAAAGATAAACAAAGGTGATATTGGTAAGTGCAAGATTAAGCATCCGTCATTGCCAGAACAACAAAAGATTGCAGAGTTTTTGAGTAAGGTTGATGAGGTTATTGCAGAGAGAAAAGCTGAGGTTAAAGACCTTGAACAGAAGAAAAAAGGCTTGATGCAAAAACTCTTCTCTCAACAACTACGCTTCACTGACTCAAACAACCAACCATACCCAGAGTGGAAAGAGAAACAAGTTAAAGACATTGCAGTATTAACATCTAGTAAGAGAATCCATGTTGCTGATTATGTCTCAAAAGGGATACTGTTTTTTAGAGGAAAAGAAATCTCGGAACTTAAGGCTAATAAACCACTTAGTGAAACTCTTTACATCTCGGCGGAAACATATGAAGAATATAAGAATAAATATGGAGTGCCTGTAAAAGGCGATGTATTAATTACCGCTGTTGGAACGTTGGGTAATGTTTGGGCTGTTTCTGGTGAGTTTCCTTTTTATTTTAAAGATGGTAATCTAATATGGTTTAAGGAAGTTTCAATGCATCCAAAGTTCTTGGAATACTTGTTATCTAGTCCTAAAGGAAGTAAAAAGGTTTTAGATTCAGCTATTGGCTCTAATCAAAAAGCCCTTACTATAGTTAATCTTAATAAGCTAAAGTTCCTATTCCCTTGTCTAGAAGAACAAGAAAAGATTGCTAATGTATTATCTAAGCTTGATGAGCTGATAGAAGAAAGGAAAGCCTTGCTATCCGACTGGCAACAGTTCAAAAAAGGCTTATTACAACAAATGTTTGTGTAGGAGTATATATGTGTATCACTGATTATATAATAGAGAATGTTTTAGATGTTTTGATAAAAGAAACTATTACTAAATATATAGCACCTATTTGGAATAATCTTGATGTATTGCACAATGTAGTTTTGGTGTTAGTAGTAATTGTGTGTGTGTTTATAAACAAGCTCAATAAGAAAAATAACGAATTAGCTAAATACAAACCTAAGGCATTATCTTATGAAGATTTATGTATAAAAATTTCTGTACTCTTGGAAAATAACAATAGTTATTTTCGTTCTTTTGCCCCTAACAGTTCTGCTGTTGACTCTGAGGAACCACTGAAGGAAGATATGTCAATTTGGGAGAATGTTAAAGAAACTGTCTTAGTTGTGAATAATAAAGCTATAAAAGAGTTAATTAATAGTAATCGTAATCTGATACCTAGTGAACATCTTGAATATTTTACAAAGATGGAACATCATATTGTTGCTTTTGAGGCTCATGTTAGAAATCCTCAATTCGACTACTCTGCACATAAATTCCCTCTTGAATTTGACCAACTCATCAGAAAAGAATGCTTTTCTATCAATGAAAAGCAGACAATGGATATAAAAAGTTGGTTAATGAAAGAACTTACTAAAGAAAAACTTGATGTGGACGAGATGTTTTTATATGGCTCTATACTTAATAACTACTTCAGTGATATAAAAGATGTTGATTTATTGCTATTGTATAAAGCTGAAACACAACATCAGATTATTGCCATTACAACAAAGTTAAATAATATATGCAAAAGATTTCGTTCTCGGTTTAGAAAAACTCTACATTTAACAGCATTTTCAAGTATAGAGACTACTGGCTATAATACATTTAAAAGCAAACTTAACTATAAGCGAGAGGTGTAATCATGGGAAAAGATTTACATAGACAAATATTAGACTTTTTTATGAAAAGAGTTAATGAATGTGATAAGGTTGTAAGTTGCAAACTAATAAACAATCCCAACTATCATATTGTAGAAATAAAAAGAACAGCTCCTTACGGTAATTTTAAGGTATGCTTATGCGATGAGTATTTCTACACGTACAATGATTACGCTTCAAAGCCAAGCGAGATAAAATCTTCTGACTTCCTATTAATAGCAAAACCGGAAGCTAACTTTAGTGAAGATTTAATAGAATTAGCATTGCTTGAACATGTTTACATTGGAAAGATGAAAGCTTTTATTAAGTATCTTCATTCCACAGACGAACAAATGCGTAACGATACAAAAAGTTATGTTGAATATCTTAAGAAGAATAAACGTAACTAATAATAAATCCTAAGACAGCTAGGTGACTATTTAAGGGCTATTTGACTCTTTCAGGGAGTAAAACTATGGGTAATTTTCCGTGTTTTTTAATGAAAGCCAGATGCAACAAAGCCTTTTAGCTACATTCTTTTAATCTACCTAAGAAATTATATAAGTTTCCGACTGACGTATTATACTGCTTTGCAATCATAGTCTTAGGTACACCGTAAGATAACATCTTTATTATATCGTCTTTGTGTGCATCAAGCTTAGATTTACCTTTGCCTTGAGGTCTACCGAGTTTTATTCCTTGAGCTTTTCTTGCTTGCAAAGCTTCACGAGTTCGCAAGCTTATTAACTCTCTTTCAATCTGTGCAACAAGAGCAAAAATCGTACTTGTAACAGTTGCAGATATTGAGTCTTCTTCATTAGAGAAGTTTTCCTTTAGTGAATATAGAATAATACCTTTATCCTTTGTAATCTTTATTACTTCAAGTATTTGTGTAACAGAGCGAGCAATCCTTGAAAGCTCTGGAACTATCAAAATATCACCTTTAGACATAGACTCCAGTAATTTCCCTAATTTTCTATCTTTGTAGCTTATTCGACCGGAGCAATGCTCTTCAATAAATTCCACATTGCCTAGTTTTTTGCTGTTTGCAAATTGTAGTATATCAATCTTATTCTTTTCTGTATCTTGTAACACTGTTGATACTCTTATAAATGCCTTTGTTGCCATAGTTTCGATAAAAACCTTTCTTTTTGATTATTTGTGTATGAATGTATGCCATTATTAACAGCCCTTTTCTTTGTAGGAACTCCCCCAAAATATAGGAACCTCATTTTTGCACGATTTTAGGGGTGCCTATCATTTACTTATTTATATTTTCAGCACTTAATCTATATGTAAAGTGGATTCACAATCAACTTTAATGTTGTAGAGATTCTGTTCTAGTGTTTCGGCAAGAGCAATTAAGCCCTTCTTTTCATTTGGCGAGTTGTTAAAGCTCTCAATATTGCACTTTAGAGCTATTGCAAGACCGTATGTGGTTTTAATGAATGCTAATAAATTCAATGGTTCCATTAACTACCTCCTTTTTGCGTAGGGATAAACCCTACGCAATAGTAAACTTTCTATAGTTTGTCTGCTTTATGAATGCATTGTACAATTCTAAGTATTTTTTCTTAAAAGCGGTCGTGTTGAAGTTATTACGCACTACGTTTGTAAATCTTACGGTAAATGCACCGATTTTTAGTTCTTCAACCCCTGCTTCATCAAGTACAGACTTGATTAGAGCTTCTTTTTCTTTCTTTAATTCATCTAGTTCATTGATTTTCGCTTCTAATGCTCTGATGTCTCTGATTTCGTTTTCTAAGTTACTTGTAATGATTACTGTTGCCATATGCTTGCTCCTTTCGATTAGCTTTGCTTTACTCTTATATATTACATCATGCATGATGTAATGTCAGGTGGTAAGAGAAAAACTTTTTACAATTCGCAGCATTTTACATCATGAGTGTTGTAATAATATTATAGATGCGTTAGAATAAAGGTATGGCAAAGAAAAACTTAAAACAGTTGAATAAGTTTGAAACACAGTTGCAGCAAGATATTGAAGGCTTAATGCGTGAGCATAAAGTTAAGTTTACAGTATTCCTTGATGTATTAAGAGAGGATTTGCCAAAAGATACTACAAGCAATGAATATCGTACCAAGCATAGAGCAGAATACCTCAAACAACTAAGGGCATCCTATTCAGTAGAAGAAGTGAAAAAAATGCTTGCTGTTCTTAGTTATGAGCTGAAGTTTACGCATAAAGGTAAGATTATACAGCCTAATAGCTTTGCGATAGAGGGAATAAAGACAAAGTATACTGAGCTTATGGCTATATGTGAGATGTTAGCCATAGATATAACATGGCAAAAAAAGGTGATAGAGGGGGTAAAAAATAATACTTCAAACCCCACTATTAAACCCTCACGGAAAATCCAGGAATTTTGAAAAAGTTTAGGGGTTAGATGAGATATATTGATAACGTTACATTAACTATACTAATGATACTAAGAGATAAGCCAGTAGATTTTTATAAAAACGATGCAGAATCTGCAAGGGCCTTACAACTCTTTTTATCAGACATTGATGCTCCAATACGCAGTTATGAGTCATCTAAGAAGCATAATTACACACCTTGCATACAACTAAAAAGTGGCGAAAAGGTTGTATGTGCTGATAAAGTTCGTTTGGAGGATTTCCTTAAGGAATACTCAAAATTGTATAAAAGTGGTGAGCTTGAAGAATGCACTAATACCAATGTTTATGAGTCCTTTGATGCGTTACAAGTTGAGTTTATAACCGAAGTACTAAAGAATAAAGGTAACAATAAAAAGTTTATCACTACCAACATTAAGTACGCTCCATTATTCTTAGAAGCAAGCTTCAATAATAATTGTTTTGTAGAAGAAATGACGATAGCTAATGAAGAACCAGAGCTCATTCAATATCCGATAACTTTATATGAGAGAGATGCTGACGGCGAAGCTACTGCCTTAACTCCTAACTGGCAAGAGTACTTTGTTTGCAGATATGTAGTTAATGCAGAGTGGTATGTTAAGAATCACAAAAAGCAAGCTGCTAAAGTAAAGGGCAAGGATAAGCCTACAACCTTAACAGAAAGAGACAAGGTAATATTACGTCAGATATCTAAGTGGATTAAATCTGAAGCTTCAGACCAAATACCAGTGTATTATCTATTGTCCTCTTTGCAACAGTTTAAGAACCAAGATGCCTTAAATAACGCTATTTCAATGCTTAACAACCATTGCAAGAAAATATTTGGTCTTAGTGAAAAAGTTATATGGCAAGTGAGAGCAAACAAAAAGTCAAAGAACTCTAAACCATATTATCAAATAACAGATGTTTTTGACCATAATTGGTCAAACTAACAAAAATTATTATTGATAAATTGTTGCAAAACGTTATAAGGCTGTCTCTAAACTATTAATAGCTTGAATAAAAATTTTAATGCTGCTCTAACACAATAACATCGTGTTAGAGTACTTTTTTCGCAATGTTGTAATGTGAGTATGGATAAGACAACAAAACTTACAACAATAAATAATAACGGTGAAGATGCTGTTCTGAAGGACTTTGACCTAGAGGCTGAAACAAAGCAAGTTGATGGTAGAAATGTTCGCAAGCAAGTACCTAGCAGTACTATAAAAAAACAACTTAAAAAAGTCGATGGGCTATTGAAGTATTCACCATCTGTAGTTACTTTTGATAAGTTAAAGATGGCTATAAATCTGACTATATATGGTGCAGAGATAGGCTTTAAGTTGCTATACATGCAAGAAACAGATTATCCGACTATTGTCCCTAATTCTTACGCCGAGCTTAATGAGCAAGTTGCGAGGTTTCAAAAGACACAAGCCGCAATGAAAGATTCTGAAGATGATGAGAAGTACGATATTAGCGATTTATTAGATGATACCAATGATGATTCATTTGATGAATTTTCGTTTGACTTTGATAGTAATGACGATGAAGATGAACTAGAAATATTTGGCGAAAATACTTACCATGATTGTCGTATTCCTTATGAAGCATACAAAAACAATATCGGCATAATAAATATTTATATCAAGAACGACATTCTTGTAATTAATTTATCTGGTAAGTTCATGGCAAGTCGTGGCAGACTTGGTCGTATTCATCGTAATAACATTAGAGAATGCTTGCAAAGAGTTATACAACTTGGATTGTTTACGTTTGATATTGATGCTTTCATAGAGCTTGCTGATTGCTTATCTGCTGATGTTACTATGGATATTGAGTTTGAGTCTAATGCTCAAGTGGATAAAACCATAAGGGCATTGAGCTCCTTTATGCCCCTATGTTCTCAAAGCTATCAAGTTAGAAAGTATAGAAACAGCATATTTGTAAAAAAATTCGCAAAAGATGCCGGACATTCGTTGGTAATATATAGTAAAGGAGCTGAACTTAGACATAGTAAGATTAGAGAAACAAGAGCTTCAAAATACACTAAACTTATCGGTAGAATGGGTGAAGAAGTAGCAAATAGAACGCTGAGACTTGAATTACACCTTTTTAAGTTCAAAGATATTCGCAGATATTTAATGATTGGCACAGTTGAACGCAGAAGAATTAGTTTGCAAGATGTACTAGATTCAACTGAAATGCCTTTGTTTGTCGTGTTTGATGAGATGGGTATAGATATTGAAAAACTCAAGACGCATTTACTTGGATATTTACCTATTGCAAAAAAATTAGAGAAGAAGCGGACATTAACACAAAAAGAGCTAACAGATATCTTGTCTGCTGAAAGATATGCTCAACTTATCAAGGAAAATAATTTTAATATCGCAACAACCATAGACCATATAGCTGTCGAGTATGGTGTAGATAAAGATTGTACGTTGTTTAAACAACTGAGCAAAATAGTGAAAGACAACCTTTATGATTATTTGTGCTTTGCAAAGCCCAAAACGATAACGCTTATTATTGCCTTGTTTGAACGTATTATGGAAGATTACGCAAGACGTGCCGAGGTGCAAAATGTCTAAACTTCCGATAAAATTTGTGCTTCAAGACACATTCCATATCAAGTCAGACGATATTCACGATTTAGTGGATTATATCGTCCTACTTGCAGATTGTGCCTGTGGAGGTAGTATTAATACAAAGTCAGAAGAAAAGGAGTTAGAAAATGGCAACTAAAAAGAATAGTAAGCAATTAATTCAAAAAACTTTAGATGAGGTAAAAACAGTTGTAGTGTATGTTAGAGTATCAACTGAAGAGCAAGCTAAAAGTGGTTATAGTATTGATGCTCAGATACAACGATGTGAAGATTTTGCAAGAAGACATAAGATTAGTATAATTGCAAGTTTTAAAGAAGAAGGTAAAAGTGCTAAAACTCTCAACCGTCCAGAACTTCAGAAGATGATGAATTATTGTAAAAGGTATTATAAAGATATTGATGCAATACTCTTCTGGAAGTGGGATAGATTGTCTAGGGGTGAAGATGCTGACTATGTTGAGCTTGGAACGTTTTTTGCAAGATTTGGAATAACTCCAATATCAGTGGAAGAAAATAACGATGTTTCGCCTGAAGCTAAGCTAATGAGAAAGATTACTAGAGCAACTAGTGCGTATGAACTAGATAAGGACTCACAACGAACAAAATTGGGGCTAAGAAGAAAAGCTGAAGAGGGGTATTTCCCTGGTAAAGCTCCTATTGGCTACTTGAATAAGCGAGATTCACAAGATAGAGGGTATATAGTTGTTGATGAAATACTTAGTCCCTACGTGCAGCGTATTTTTGATTATTACTCAAGGCTTAGATGCTCTCTTGATGCACTTGGCGATATAATGTTTGTTGAAGGCTTCAAAGATAAGTATGGCAAGCCTTATAGAGCTAGAAAGTTCGAAGAGATACTAAAAAACCCTTTTTACATTGGGAAGTTTCTTTGGAATGGTGAACTTTATGACGGAAAACATAAAGCCATAATAAGCAAAAAACTTTTCTACAAAGTACAAGAGATGTTTGGTAAGACTAATAAACCTAATGTTAATGGGAAAAAGTATACATATTCTAGATTTATTAACTGCGCCAAGTGTGGATGTGTACTGACAGCAGAAACAAAATGTGGTGGACATAATAGTGGTGAATATACTTACTATCATTGCACAAACCGAAAGAAAGAACATCCTAATTTAAAGGGGCTAAGCGTAGCGGAATCTTCATTGGATTCCGCTTTTTATGATGTCTTGTGCAATATTTCCATACCAGACAACGTAATTAAGCTGTTAAAAAACAAAGTTGTATCTGAACTAGATAAGCTTAATAAGGCTGAGTATGATTTGCTCAACAAGCAAACACAGAGGATAAAAGAATTAGAAATGCTTATCAAAAACTGTTACACAGATAAGTTAAGGGGTAATATCTCACATGAAGAGTATTTAGACTACTCTTGCGAGTGGAAGCGTGAGAAAGATATCCTGCTTGCCGAGATTCAAGAGTCAAGCAAAAGTAATAAGATGCTTTATCGCAACATTGACACCCTAATTGAATTTTGTCATAAAATGCCGCAGATATTTGCTAATGCAGATATTGATACTAAACAAAGGTTCATGCGTATGTTAATTGAGGAAATTACATACGATAAAGATGAGGGTTTAGCTATAAGATTGAAACCTATTTTTGAAGCATTAAGACTTGTGGCATTGGATAAAAGCGAAAATGTTCGAACCCTTGAAAACCCGACAGACAGTGATGTTTGCGACTTTTTGGCTAGCGAGATATCCCATTGGGTACAAAAAAGCGTTCGAACCCTGAAAACACGCATCGTTACAGACAAAAAGGACTCCGAAGAGTCCTTTGAATTAAATGGGGCGCCTGATGGGATTCGAACCCATGCATATCGGAACCACAATCCGAGGTCTTAACCGCTTGACGACAGGCGCCATATTTCCGACAAAATCTAGTATATCAAATAAAGATTTAAACGCAAGTACAAAATACAAAAATAAAGAATTAAAACAATTTCACAAAAAAACAACGCTATTAATAGCGCCGCTTTTAAAATGATTTACCCTTAATTTAGTCCTAGTTAATTCTTTGGAACATATAACCAATACCTCTTGCTGTTAAAATAAGCTCAGGGTTGGTTGGGTCAGCTTCCAATTTGCTTCTTAATCTTGAAATATGAACATCAACTACACGAGTATCAATTCTGTGGTCTGGTGGATAAGCCCAAACATGTTGCAAGATTTCA
>JAZNBJ010000073.1:0-18367 GCA_045586965.1 Candidatus Gastranaerophilaceae bacterium
CGTAGCACCGAGTTCAGGCGCTTAGGTCGAACTTTACAAATAATTAGCGAATGAAGCTATAGCTCGGCAGTTTCTTTGCGGTACTTTCTTTGATGGCAAAGAAAGTACCTATAAGTTTTACAAAAACTAGGACTGTATAAAGTATTATATTTTATACCAAGGCTTAAAAGAATTGATTGAATTTATTAAATTTTCAAAATTTCCATCAAAATTAATACACCTGTCATCAATATAAAGCCAAGCTAAATCTTTTATGTTTGTAATATCTTCAAAATAATTATCAATATTATTTTCAATCAACCATTTTGTAGCAAGTATTTTATTTCTTGTGGTAAAAAGTTTAATTTCAAAGCTTTCTGAAAGCTTCTCAAGAAACTCTTTTGCACCAGTTTTTATAGGAGGTATAAAATCTTTGTCAAACCCACCAGTGTATTCATTCAGTACACCATCTAAATCAATTAAAATTGTTCTTTTAAATGTTTTCATAATTGCCTCACTTTCGTGCTATTTGCCTGTTAAATTTCTTTAATAGTAACACTAGAATAAAAATATGGCAAATAGCACGAAAGATATTTTTAGATATAATTTAAAATTCTATAGAAGTAAACTTGGTTTAACCCAAGAAAAATTAAGCGAACTTTCGGGTATAAGTAGCGATTATTTATCTGAAATAGAACGTGGAAAAAGAACTCCTAGCTTTAAGAGGTTAGATTTGCTTGCTGCGGCTTTAGAAATTGATGTATATAAATTATTTATGCCAATAAAAAACAATTAGTAATTGGTCCATTCTTACTTATATCGTGTATAATCATGTTATGAGAAGAAAATTTGAGATTTCATCAAAATACAGACCTTCAGGAGACCAGCCAAAAGCTATTAATGAGCTAGTGGAAGGTGTTAATGCTGGATACGATACCCAAACTTTGTTAGGCATAACCGGTTCTGGTAAAACTTTTACAATCGCAAATGTTATTGAACAAGTCCAAAAGCCAACTCTTATAATTGCGCATAACAAAACTCTCGCAGCACAGTTATATAACGAATTTAAAGAGCTTTTTCCAAACAATGCGGTTGAATATTTTATTTCATACTACGATTATTATCAGCCTGAAGCTTATATCCCAAGGACAGATACTTATATTGAAAAATCTGCAAGCATAAACGAAGAAATTGACCGACTCAGACACAATACAACAAGAAGCCTTTATGAAAGAAATGATGTAATCGTAATCGCTTCTGTTAGCTGTATCTATGGCTTAGGCTTGCCAGAAAGCTATTTTAAAGGAGCAATTACTCTTGAAGTCGGTGGAAAAATGGACAGAGGTGAATTAATTAAACACCTTGTGCTTACTCAATATACCAGAAATGATGTTGCACTAGAGCGTTCGACTTTCAGAGCTCGTGGCGATATTGTCGAAATCATGCCAGCATATGAAAAAATTATCACACGTATTTATTTCTTTGATGACGAAATCGAAAAAATAGTCAAAATCGATCATTTGACAGGCGAAATTATTGACGCACCAACTTCGACTGTTATTTACCCTGCGGTTCACTATATTGCTTATGACGAAAACGAAGATGAAACCATTTCAATGATTCGTCAAGAGCTTAAAAACCGTGTTGCAGAGCTTGAAAGCGAAAACAAAATTCTTGAATCACAAAGGCTTCAACAACGTGTTAAATATGATATCGAAATGATTAAGGAAATGGGCTATTGCTCTGGTATCGAAAACTATTCAAGAATAATTGAACGCAGACCTGTAGGAAGCGCACCTGCGACACTTTTAGACTATTTCCAAGAAGATTTTTTGACAGTTATAGACGAATCTCACGTTACAATTCCGCAGCTTAATGGGATGTATCATGGTGATGCTTCAAGAAAGAAAACATTAATTGATTATGGGTTTAGACTCCCTTGTGCGAAGGATAATAGACCTTTGAAAAGTAAAGAATTTTTTGATAAAGTTGGCCAAAAAATTTATATTTCAGCAACTCCTGCAGAGTTTGAATTAAATTCTTCTCAAAGGCTTGTAGAACAAATTATTCGTCCTACAGGGCTTGTTGATCCAAAAATTCATATTCGTCCGATTGAATCACAAATTCCTGATTTGAAAGTTGAAATCAAAAAACGTGCCGAGAAAAACGAAAGAGTGCTTATTACAACGCTTACAAAACGTATGGCAGAAGATTTGACAGATTATTTCTTGCAAGATGGCATTCGAGTTCGTTATCTTCATAGCGGTGTAAAATCAATCGAGCGTGTTGAAATCCTTAGAGATTTGCGCTTAGGTGAGTTTGATGTACTTATTGGTGTAAACCTTTTAAGAGAAGGCTTAGACATTCCAGAAGTTTCGCTTGTTGCGATTATGGATGCGGATAAGGAAGGCTTTTTACGTTCAGATACGAGCTTAATCCAAACTATTGGCCGTGCTGCAAGAAATTCTTGCGGTGAAGTTATTATGTATGCTGATAAGATTACTGATTCAATGCAAAGAGCTATTGACGAGACAAATCGTAGGCGTGAAATTCAACTTGAGCATAACAAAAAATATGGAATTATTCCGCAAACTATTAAAAAGCCGATTGAAAACAATTTATTATCACTTGTAGAAAGCTACCGTAACTTTGAAGATATCGTCGCAGAAGAAATGGTTGAACTTGGTATTGATAAGAAGGATTTACCAAAACTTATTTCTAAATTGGAAAAAGATATGCACAAAGCTGCCAAGATTCTTGACTTTGAACGAGCTGCAGAAATCCGAGATCAGCTTAAAAAGCTCAGAGAAATGTTGAATTAAAAAAGTAGCAATAAATTTTTTTACAGTTGTTTATTTGTTATATAATAAAAGAAACTTATGGAGTATGTGTGTTATGCAGGTAAACCCAATAAACAACAATCAAAAAAATGCTAATTTTAAAGCAAAAATGCAATTAAAAGGCAATACTAATTTATTAAAAAACGAGCAAATTACATCTTTAGAAAATACTATTGAAAAATTTGGCTCAAAAACAGATATTGTTGATATTAATTTATCTGAAAAATTAATTAAAAAAGGTTTTATACCAGTTGCCATATTTGCAAATAATACCCTTGAGCAATTTATAGGTGAATTTAAAAATTCTGATATTTATTCTGGTATTATGAATGCTTTTGATAAGGCTAAAGAGATTTTTCCAGCCTTAGCAGCTATAACTACTATAGCAACTGTTGTTGCTGTTGATGATAAAAAAGAAGAAATAATGTCAAAAGAAACTAAATCACTAGAAACTGTGAACAGAAAACCAAAGGAAAACACAGTAAAACCTAAAACTGATGATAAAAAACCAAATACAGTAGCTACTGATTCTTTGGCGACAGAAAATGATATAAAAAAAGAAATAAACAAATTTATACTTGCATGTGATGATAACACGAAACAATATAAATTTAATTCAGAAAACTTTCCAGCATTAAAAATAATAAGAAACTTTATAAAAACTGATAGAGATTATAAAAACTACTATGTGTCAGAGATGGAACAATGTACTGCTAGATACGTTAATGGTCAGGGTGTTCTTTATAAACAATTTACTGGGGATGATGAAATAGATAAAGCTGCTGAAAATTGGGACGATGTATCAGCAGGTGTTATTTTTCATATGATGAGTTTTATAGGTTTCAAAGAAGATCTTATAAATTTAAGTTCTCAAGATTTAATGCAATATGCTACGGAAACTTCTTCTAAAACTTCTTCTGAAACTAGTTATGATAACGATCTTTATGATGATATTCAAATTAAAAAAGATATTGAAGAGGTTTATGTAAGCCTAGTAGCAGTAACTGATAAAGCAAAGGTTGCGGATAAAACTAAAAGTATTGAAACGAATAAATCTGAAAAACTTGAAGAAATTACAACAATAGCTCTAACAAAAGAAATTTTTGGAACTGATAAATATGAAATAATTAACAAAGAAATTGATAAATTTATTAATAATTTTAGGTTCTATTCAAATGATAACTCTATTGAATATATATTAAAAAATAGTATTCGTAATGATTCTGAATTATATGATGAATATACTAAGAGAATGCAAGAAAAAAAATATAGTTATTATGATGAATGGAGGGGCGAGTTTTTTAAAGATAATTATACAGGATATGAAATCGAAGATGCTTTTAAATCTAATAAATGGAAAAATGATTCAATTGAAATTATTTATAGAATGCTAAGCGAAGCTAATCTAAAAGAAAAAATCACTTTAGCTTCACTAAATTTTCTAAATGAAAACCAACTTTTGGAAAACTTTGATATGGCTCATTTGGAAGATACTTGTACAATGCTTAATGAAAAGTTTGAGGAATGGCTTAAGTTATGTAAAAGAGATTATAAAAATAATGAAGAATACTATGAAATTAAAACACATCCTGTTCCTGTTTGTATCTGGAATACAGTTACATCAAGTGATAGTGAATTGTCAAAGTATTTAATTAAAGAATTTAATAGCTATAATTACTCAAAAGAAAAAGATGAAGATTTAAGAAAAGCATATATAATAGAAGATTTATTAAAAAGAGAACAAGAATGTTTTTGGAAGGAACAACTTTTTTCACTATTAATATTAAACTATCCTGGCAAAATCCCTGCTGATGAGCATAAAGATCTTTTAGATAAAATATCTCAGAGCACAGTGAAACCTCGAGTAGCACCTAAACAATTAAACGAAGAAGAAATGCGTAAAAGGGAGGAAGCTGCTCAAAAAACATTATGGAATATTCTGGATTCTATGTAAATAAACCAGACTATATCTTCTTCAAGCACTCAACAATCTTTTCTGTTGCATCAAGTCTTGCAAGCAAGCTAGCGTTTTGTTTTAGATAATTCATTTTCATTGGATTATCCAAAATTGTATGTAATATTTCTCTTAATTTATTTGGCTCTAAATCTTTGTCTTCAACATAAACACAAGCTCCCATATCAAGAAGATATTTTGCATTAATTCTTTGGTGATTAGCCGCAGCATGTGGATAAGGAACCAAAATTGGTGCAGTATTTGATGCACAAATTTCAGATAAGCTTAATGAACCAGCTCTTGATACAACGATATCAGAAGCTTTTAAAACAGAAATCATATCTGAAAAATATGGTTTAACAATAACATTTTTATCTTGCTCCCATCCTGGATAAATCAGTTTTAGTTTTTCAACAACTTCGTCATAATTCTTTTTACCAGTCTGGAAAATTACTTGTAAACCTTCTTCTTGCACAAATTCTTTAAGGACTTCCGCCACTGTATTATTGATTGACTTTGCGCCTTGTGAGCCCCCTATTACTGCAAGAGTAAGTTTGTTTGATAAACCAACATTAGAACGTGCTTCTTCTTTTGTCATGGTTGCAAATTCAGGTCTAATAGGATTTCCTGTAACTATCGCATGACGATTTTGAATATATTTTTTCGCTTTTTCAAAAGCCAAAGATACATATTTTGCTCTTTTGCATAATCTTCTTGTAACTAATCCTGGCATTGCATCACAATCGTGCATCATATAAGGTGTTTTTGTAAGTATACAAGCAAAAATCATTGGTGCTGAAACATAACCACCTGTTGCAAAAACTGCATTTGGTTTGTATTTTTTTATATATTTTATGGAGTAAAGAATAGCTCTAACTAGTCTTAGTCCCCAATAAAAGAATTTTGGATTAAGTTTTCTTGGCATGCCAGAAACACCAACATGTAAAAACTTATAGCCTTTTTTTGTAGCTAATTCCAATTCCATATTTCTTTTATTTCCGACATAATAAACTTTTGCGTCTTTGCTCAATTCATCGGCAACAGCCATAGCTGGGTAAATATGTCCGCCTGTTCCGCCACCTGTAACGAAATAGACATTAGTATATGTTTCTGACATTAGTGTAATTCCTTATTCTCTTAACATTATCTTTTGATATATTCAATAAAATTCCAACCATACATAATGATACCACAACAGAAGAACCACCGTAACTAACAAATGGCATTGGAACACCTGTTGCAGGTACAAAAGAGCTTGCAACACCCATATTCATAAAACCTTGGAAACAAAGTGAGAATGTCAATCCAAGCGCTAAAAGTTTGCCATACATATCTTGGCATTTTGTTGCAATATGAAAACCTCTTTGTAAAATTGTCCAAAATAAGCATATTATTAATACACAGCCAATAAATCCGTGTTCTTCACCAATTACGGCATAAATAAAGTCAGTATGAGCTTCTGGAAGCCAAGCGAGTTTTTGTTTTGAACTTCCATAGCCGACTCCATAAAAACCACCAGAAGCAAACGCAACAAGTGATTGAATAACGTTATAACCAGCCCCTAAAGGGTCTGCTTCAGGGTTAAGCCAAGTTGTAATTCTTGAAGATTGATATCCTCTTAAACCTTTTAAAAACAATATTGGCAAAAAGCAACTTGCGGCAATCACAATTGTTTTAATAGAACCGCCTGCGCATAAATAAATTGCAACAGACGTGCTTAAAAGTAACATAATCATACTTAAATTTGGCTGAAAATATATTAGCCCTAACATAATAGCTATTGGAATATAAGCTGTTACAATTTTATTATTATCCCATAGTTTTGGGTTCTTATAAAAAATTCCTGATAGCAATAATACGACTGCCAGTTTTGCTGCTTCTGAAGGCTGAACAGACATAAATCCTAAATTCAACCATCTTTGTGCACCATTAACTGTAACACCTACAACCTTTACTAAAACTAATAAAATTATTACAAAAAAAGTAAAAGGTATGGTATACGAAATCAATTTTTTATAATGAAAATTTGAAAAAAACTTCAAACAACCAAAGCCCAAAACAACACCAATTAGCTGTTGAATCAAAAACTTTGCAGGATTAATATTTGCTTCTGCACACTTTGGAGCACTTGCAGAAAAAATAGCCATCAAACCAATTACAACAAGAAAAATTACTGCAATCAACAAAGGTCTATCTGATTGCATATTTTGAGTTGGTATAGAATCTGTTTGATAATCACTATTTTGATAAGACATATTCTTTAAAAACTTCTCCTCTGTGTTCATAGCTTTTGAACATATCAAAGCTTGCACAAGCTGGTGATAAAAGCACTACATCAGGTTTTAAGCTAATTGCTTTATCAATAGCGCTTTCTAAACTACCTTCTTTTATTATATTATCAAAACCATTTTTTTTCAGATTTTCTTCAAAACGTTTTGTGGCTTCACCTATAAGCAAAACAGTTTTTATGTGTTTGTTTATAGAATCACACATTTGAGTTAAATCAGTATTTTTATCTCTACCGCCAAGGATAAGAGCTACATCAGTATCATTAAAAGAATCAATCGCTACAATAGAAGCTTCTGGGTTTGTTGCTTTTGAATCGTTATAAAAGACAGTGCCATTAAGTTCTCTTACTTTTTCCAAGCGGTGTTCAGGTGCTTTGAATGATTTAATACCAGCTTCGATGTCATCGTTTTCCATTCCGCAAAGTTTAGCTGAAATTATACCGCACATAATATTTTGATAATTGTGATGACCAACAAGCGAACAGTCTTTTAAGTCGATAATTTTTTCTTCTTCGTTATCTTCTTTATAATAGATTGCATTATTTTTTATATAAGATGCGTTTGGATAATTTTCTGTATCAAATAAGAAAACTTTTGATTTTTTACATTGTTTAGAAAACTCTAAAAGCTTCTCGTCACTTGCGTTTAAGATTGCATAATCTGGCGATTGTTTACCCAAAAACATTTTAGCTTTTGCTTTAAAATAATTATCCAAGCCTTCATGCCAATCAATGTGGTCAGGAGTGAAGTTTGTCCAACAAGAAATATAAGGCTTAAACTCATCCGTCATTTGAGCCTGAAAAGAGCTAACTTCACATACTAAAAAGTCGTTTTCATCTTCAACCAAACTTGATGGTGGTAGTCCAATATTTCCACAAGCTGGCGCATCAAAACCTTGAGAAAGAAGGTGTGAAACCAATGCCGTTGTTGTAGTTTTTCCGTTTGTTCCTGTGATTACAACAAAAGGAACATCAGAGTTTTGATAAGCAAATTCTATTTCTGAAATTATTGGAATATTTTGAGCTTGTATTCTCTTGAAAATATCTGATTTTGGCGGTATTCCAGGACTTGTTATTGCAAAACTTGCACCTTCTATAAATTTATCAGAATGTGAACCAAATTCAACTTTTATACCAAGATTTTTTAATTCTTGTACCTGAATTTCGTTTACTTCTGACTTACCTTCGCTCAAATAAACGTCATAACCTAAATTTATACCTAATTTTGCAGCCGCAATGCCGCTTTTTGATAATCCCAAAATCAATATTTTTTCTGACATATTAACCTGATTTCTTTTAACTCTCTATAAAACTTTAAACAAAACTATTGCAATGATTGCAAAAATCATTGAAGCTATTGCAAATTCTTTTACTATTCTAATTTCTGAATGTCCGCATAATTCAAAATGATGGTGAATTGGTGACATTTTGAAAATTCTTTTGCCTGTCAATTTATAGCTTGTTACTTGCAAAATTACTGACAAAGTTTCTGCAACAATTACACCACCAAAAATTGCAAGTAAAAGTTCACATCTACCTATTATTGCCAAAGTCCCCAAAAGTCCACCCAATGCAAGAGATCCTGTATCACCCATAAACACTTCGGCTTTTGGTTTGTTATATCTTAAAAACCCTATAGATGCACCGATAACTGATGCGCAAATTATTGCAACAACTGTTTGACCGCTTAAGTATGAAATCACTCCGCAAGCAAAAAATGCAGGAATGCCGACTGATGCAGCCAAACCATCTAAGCCGTCTGTTAAGTTATAAGCGTTTGAAGCTCCTGTTACAACAAAAACAGCTAAAATCGGATACAAAAATCCAACATCAAAGCTTTTTGAACCCAAAGTTAAGACTGTTCCATAAGTTTGCATTGCGTACAATGTCGGAATTAGAGCTATTAAAATTTGTCTTACAAGTTTTCCTCTAGGGCTCAAGCCTCTGTTTTCTTTACCTTTGAGTTTTAAATAATCATCTTGAAACCCAGCTAACGCCATAAAGAAAAGCGTTATTAAAATAACAAGAGCTTTTGTATCCATTTTTTCTGCCAAAAAAAGAGTTGTTACAGAAGAAATTATGATAGCTAAAATTATAAAAACACCACCAGTTGTAGGAGTTCCAGCTTTTTGTGCATGGGCTTCCGGCGCAACATCAAGAATATATTGTCCTATTGTTTTTTTCTTCAAAAAATCTATATAAGGCACTCCAAAAAGCAGGCATAAAACCATACTCATAAGTAATGCTACTGCTATCATTATCATAAAAAGTTCTCCTTTTTTATTTTATATATTTAGAAAGAATCAGTTTTTTCAAAGCTTTTGCATGAATAAAATCTGGTTCTAATTCAATCGCTCTATCTAAATATTCTAAAGCTTTTTCATAATTTTCTAATTTCTTTTGCGCTGCAGCCATTGCATAAAGCGCATTTACAAAATTTTCATCAAGCAATAATGCTTTTTCCAAATCACTTACTGCACGATTTAAATCAGGATTTTCAATATCTTTTCTAGAAAGCAAGATTTTCGCACGATTATAATATGCATCTGTCATTTTTTCATTAAGTTCTAAAGCTTTTGTATAATCCAAAATAGCTTCATCAAAATTTTCTAAAGCTTGATGAGCTACAGCCCTGTAAAAATAAGGAATTTCCCAATCTTTTTTAAGCTCCAATGATTTATTAATTTTTTCAATACCATCTTCAAACTTTCCAGCTTGAATATCATATATTCCATAATCAAGATAATATTTATAATCGTTCATTGTAATCCCTCAAGTTAAATTGTATAATAAAAAATGCAAAATAGCTTGTATGTAAAAATTTATGAAAAGAAAGTTTAAAATTTTAGATTGTACACTTCGTGATGGTGGATACGTTATTGATTGGAATTTTAAATATAAAAATATTCAATCAATAATGAATAATCTTGTGCAAGCAAAAATTGATTTTATTGAATGCGGTTTTTTAAAAAATTGTAACTACGTTCCTGACAAAACTTTTTTTTCATCAATTGAAGATTTAAAAAAACTCATTTTATCTGATAAAACATATACTTTAATGATAAATTTTGGTGAATATGAAATCGAAAACTTTTCAGCTTGTGAAGATAAAAATATAAAAATTCGGGTCGCATTTAAAAAACATCAACAAGCAGAAGCTTTAGAATATATTGAGAAACTGGTTAACCTTGGTTGGGATGTTTTTGCAAACCCAATGAGCTCAAGTACATACTCCAAAGACGAGCTTGAAAATTTGATTTTAAAAATAAATGATATAAAACCTTATGGAATAACAATTGTAGATACATTAGGTAATATGTATGAAAACCAAGTTATCGATATTTTTCATTTTATAGATAATATTTTAAACAAAGAAATAGCCCTTGGTTTTCATTCGCATAATAGTATGCAGCTTTCTTTTTCTAATACAAAAGCTCTTTTGAGTCTAAATTTTGATAGAGAAATCATAATCGATTCTTGCCTATATGGCATGGGACGTGGTGCAGGAAATCTTTGCACAGAATTAATTACAAAATATCTGAACGATAATTTGCAAACAGATTATAAGATCTCTCAGCTTTTAAGAACGATAGACAATATTCTTAAGCCGATATATGACAAAAAACCTTGGGGATATTCAACTTTGTATTATATAGCAGCAATTCATGGTTGCCATCCTAACTATGCAACATATTTAGGCGAAAAAAGTCTTTCTAACGAAGAGATTGAAAGAATTATGAGCTTAATTCCACAAGAAAAAAGAACTGTTTTTGATAAAGATTTTATTAAAACTTTAGCCTAAAACTTTTTGATAATGCTCATTGTAGAAATCTTCAAATCTGTCTTCCAAAATCGCTTGTCTCGCTTTTTGAGAAAAATCAATCAAGAATTTGATGTTATGAATAGACATCAAAGCTTGCGCTGTGCCTTCCCCACACTTATAAAGATGTCTCAAATATGCTCTTGAATGGTTTTTGCAACAATAACAATCACAGTTTTCATCCAGAGGACGAGGATCTTCTAAATACTGTGCGTTTTTAATCTGTTTTTTGCCTTCGTAAGTAAAGAATGAACCGTGTCTTGCGTTACGAGTCGGAAGAACGCAATCAAACATATCCACGCCATGTTTAATTCCGTCTAATAAATCTTCAGGAGTACCAACACCCATCAAATATCTAGGCTTGTCGTGTGGCAAAAGTGGTGAAGTAAGTTTAACAAAATGGTTCATCGTTTCTTTGTCTTCACCAACGCTCAAACCGCCAATTGCATAGCCAACAGAAGGTATTTGAGATACATAAGCTGCGCTTTCTTTTCTTAAATCATCAAAAAATGCACCTTGGCAAATTGGAAATAGAGCTTGATGAGTTGTAGTTTTTGCTTTAATACATCTTTCAAGCCATCTGTGGGTTCTTTCCATAGCAGCCTTTGCTGTTTCATAATCACAACCGAACGGTGCACACCAGTCAAATGCCATAATTATATCTGCGCCGATTGATTGTTGAATTTCCATTGAAATTTCAGGCGAAATAAAATGTTTTTTACCGTCTTTTGGATCTCTAAACTCAACACCTTCTTCTGAGATTTTTCTTAAATGAGCTAAAGAAAAAACTTGAAAACCGCCTGAATCTGTTAAAACAGGTTTATTCCAATTCATCCAACCATGAATACCGCCAAATTTTTCAATAAGCTTGTGACCTGCACGCAAATATAAATGATAAGAATTACCTAAAATTATTTGTGCACCTGTATCATAAAGGTTATTGTTTGTAACAAGCTTAACTGTTGAATTTGTGCCAACTGGCATAAAAATTGGTGTCAAAATATCACCGTGTGGAGTATGTAAAATCCCCGCACGAGCACCTGTTTTTTTATCAACGTGTACTAATTTATAACTAAAATTATCAAATACTGAACTCATATTTTTATTTTAACAAAAACAAAATCTAAAAAATGTTTTATAAAAGATTTAAAATCTTTCATGATAAAATTATTTTTATATTAACAAAGGAGAAAAACATGCTTAAAGGACCTTTTTTAGATAGAAATTGGATGGGACAAAATGAAGATTATGACTCTTCAGATATCGTAATGCTAGGAATGCCTTTTGACGGAACTGTTTCATATAGACCAGGTTCTCGCTTTGCACCAGAACAAATTAGGCTTGCTAGCTGGGGCTTAGAAGAATATTCACCATATTTTGATAAGCATTTAGAAAATTGTAATTTTCACGATGCTGGTGATTTAGAATTTCCTTTGGGCAATACAAAAAAATCTCTTGATGTGATTGAAGAAAACGTTCGTCAAATTTATAAAGATGGTAAAAGAGTTTTTGGAATAGGTGGAGAACATTTAGTTACTTTACCTGAAATCAAAGCTGTTAGCGAAGTTTATAAAGACTTAGCAATTGTTCACTTTGATGCACATACAGATTTGAGGGAAGAATACATTGGTGAAGCACTTTCACATTCAGCTGTTATTCGACATTCTGCAGAAATTGTCGGTTTTGAAAATCTTAAACAAATCGGCATTAGATCTGGTATGAAAGAAGAATTTGAACTAATGAAAAAACATAGTACACTAATCCACGAACACCACGAGCTTGATTGTTTCAAAAACAAACCAATCTTTGTAACTGTTGATTTAGATGTTTTAGACACTTCAATCATGCCAGGCACTGGAACCCCAGAAGTTGGCGGACTTGATTTTAAAGAACTTGTTGACTGGTTTAAATATCTTTCTAACTTTAACATTGTTGGTGCAGACGTTGTTGAACTTGCACCTGATTATGATGCTAGCGGAGCTTCAACAGCAGTTGCAACAAAAGTTATCCGTGAACTTTTAATGGCAATGATTAAGTAATTATCTATTTTTGTAATAAATATTTAAACTACAATTAAATTAAAACTGTTTTAAAACCGTTTGGTTGTAGTAAAATTAAACTATGAATTACTTAAACAACAAATTTGATGTAATAGTAGTAGGTGCAGGCCACGCTGGCTGCGAAGCAGCTTTGTCTGCAGCTCGTTTAGGTTGTGACGTCCTTTTATGTTCACTAAACCTTGATAATATTGCGCTTCAACCTTGCAACCCAGCAATCGGTGGGCCTGCAAAATCAACTCTTGTTAGAGAAATTGACGCTTTAGGTGGGGTTATGGGTGAAGTTGCCGATGCTACTTATATCCAAATGAAAACTCTTAACTCCTCTAAAGGCCCCGCTGTTAGAGCTTTAAGAGCACAATCTGATAAAAAAGAATATACACAATATATGCGCAACATTATTGAAAGCACTCCAAACATTTGGCTCAAACAATGTTGCATAACAGAATTAAAAACACAAGACGGAGTAATCTGCGGTGCAGTTGATGAATTTGGAATTGAATATTCTTGCAGAGCAGTAATTCTGACAACTGGAACTTCACTTGAAGGCAGAATGTTTATCGGACTTCAAGCTTACCCAGGTGGAAGATTGGGCGAAGCCGCCGCTTATGGACTTTCTGATTGGTTAAGAAAAAACGGAATTCAGACAAAAAAACTTAAAACAGGTACTCCTGCACGTGTTGATAAACGCACAATTGATTATTCAAAAATGACAATTCAACCTGGAGATGATAAGTTAAGCTTTTATTCATTCAAGCCAAATCGTCCTATTCGTCCGCAAGTTCCTTGCTATCTTACAAGAACAAACGAAGATACTCATAGAGTGATTAGAGAAAACCTTGATAAATCACCAATGTATCAAGGACTTATTCAAGGCGTTGGACCAAGATATTGTCCTTCTATCGAAGACAAAATTGTTAGATTTGCATCAAATCCTTCTCATCACATTTTTATTGAACCAGAAGGACTAAACACTTATGAAGTCTATATCCAAGGTTTTTCAACAAGCTTGCCAGCTTGTGTTCAGGTAGAAATGCTACGTTCTCTCCCAGGATTAGAAAAAGCTCATATTATTAAACCGGCTTACGCTGTTGAGTATGATTATGTTCCAGCTGTACAAACTCTACATTCTTTAATGTCAAAAGATATTAAAGGCTTATTTTTTGCTGGTCAAATTAATGGTACGAGCGGTTATGAAGAAGCTGCTGCTCAAGGTTTAATTGCTGGTATAAATTCTGTGAACTATTTAAATTCATCAGAAATGCTAGAGCTTCCAAGAAGTTCATCTTATATTGGAACTCTTATAGATGATTTAGTAACAAAAGATATCCAAGAGCCTTATAGAATGCTAACTTCTCGCTCTGAATATAGACTTCTTTTAAGACAAGATAACGCAGACGCACGTTTGACTGAAATTGGTCATAATGTTGGTTTAATTGACGATACTCAATACAAAAGATTTAGAGACAAGCAAGAAGCTATCCAAAGAGAAATCGAAAGACTTAAAGAAGTAAAAATTTCTGCAACAGAAAGTGTAAATGAAATATTAGCGAAATACGGTGAGCATATTGATAGAGGAATAAAACTTGCAGAGCTTCTTAAGCGTCCAAATATTACTTATGAAACATTTAAAGAACTAGATTCTGCAACCAAAGAATTAAATTTAGGCGAAGATATTACAGGCGAAGTCGAAGTTTTAATAAAATATGACGGCTATATTGCTCGACAAGAACAGCAAGTTGAAACAACAGAAAAATTAGAAAAATACAAAATTCCTGTAGATATTGACTACTCTCAAATAAAACATATTTCTACAGAAACAAAAGAAAAGTTAGAAAAAATACGCCCAACAAATTTAGCACAAGCTTCTCGCATCGGAGGTGTTAAACCTGCCGACATTTCTGTTTTAATGGTTATGTTAAAAGGTTAATTTAACTATTTGTACACTGAAGATTTTTGAGCTTTGATAAATTCATAAAGAAAGTCTACGCCATCTTTTAAGTATTGTTGAGCTTCATCAATAATAACAGCTAACCTTTCGTCAGAAAAACCTTTTTTGTTTTCATAAGATTTTACAAATTCGCCCAGTTTGTACTTAACACCTGTAACTTTACGTCCTATTTCACCTGTAACTTCAAATTGTACAGGTCTAGAACTTTTGCTTGGTAAAGAAAAAACTGTTTTTCTTAAGTGCTCTTTTGATTGAAAACTATTGGATGCTACTGGATAAATAAACATATTTTTTACCTTTCTTATCAGCATGAAAACTGGTAAATATTTTTTTTGCTAGTTTATCAGAAAATATTAAGTTTTATGTAGTATAATGTTTTTATGTGGAAGTTCGTTAATAAGTTTTTTTTCATATTTATAATTAGTTTGTTTTTTACACAGCCTTGCTTTGCAATAAAAATAGGGCTTCAGACTGAAGTAAACAAAACCTATATAGGAGCATCAACACAGGCAGAAATTATTGATTGCAACACAAATAAATTAATTTTTGTTATGGATAAAATGCAAGGCTATGAATTTAAGCCACATAAAAACATAATCGCTATAAAAGTTGATGGTGAATTTAAAAAAATTAATAGCGATAAAATTGTTATAAAACCTCAAGAAGACGGTTTTGTAAGCGTTAAAAGAAAATGGTATAGAGGTCATTTCAAGCTTGTTAATGACGGTGACGGTTTAACAGTTATTAATGATATACCAATTGAAGAATATCTTAGAGGCGTTGTTCCTTCTGAAATGCCACCTGCTTGGGAACATGAAGCTCATAAAGCACAAGCTATCGCAGCTAGAAGTTATGCCCTTGCAAACCTTGGAAAACGTGCAAAATATGGCTATGATTTAAAAGATACTCCAGAAGATCAAGCTTATGGTGGCGCTTCAGCTGAGACACCTCAAACAAATGATGCAGTACAAGAAACTGAAGGTATTGTTCTTATTTATGACGGCAAAATTATTCCTGCTTATTATTCAGCTTCAGCTGGAGGGCACACAAAAGACGCTTCACAAGTTTGGACAAAAGATTTGGCATTCATAAAAGCTGTTCCTTCTTTTGACGACGGCATCAAAAAAAATGGACATGGCGTTGGAATGAGTCAATATGGAGCTAATAATTTAGCAAAAAAAGGTTACAATAGTTATCAAATTTTAAAATATTTTTATGCAAATACTAAATATGCAAGAATTAATCCAGAATATTATAAATAGGGATAAACAGGGGTAAATATATAATGAAAACAGCACAAATAAATGGCGAAAAAATTGTTATAAAAAATATTGAAGATTTAAAATTACAAGGTCGCAAAGGCGCAATTGTAAAAGTTTTAGGCTGTGGACTTTGTGGTTCAGATATTGTTAAATTTAGACACAAAATTTCAAAAGATGGCACTGTTTTGGGACACGAAATTGTCGCAATAATTGAAGAAATTAATTCTGAAACAGATTTCAAAATTGGTGAAAAAATAGTTAGCTCACATCATATTCCTTGTTTTGAATGTACATATTGCAAACACGGTAATTTTTCAATGTGTAGCCATTTTAAAGAAACTAATATTCTTCCAGGTGGATTTAGCGAAAAAGTTTTTCTTTCAGAAGAACACCTAAAAAATGTTGCATATCGTGTTCCTCAAGGAATAAGTGATGAAGATATTTCTTTTTATGAACCATTAGGTTGCTGTATTCGTGCAATAAAAAGATGTGATTTAAAAAAAGAAGATAAAATTCTTGTCGTTGGACTTGGTTCAATTGGGCTTATTATGAGTGAAGCAATTAAAGCTATGGGTTACAATGTTTTTGGCTGCGACATTTTAGACGATAGAATTGAACTTGCAAATAAAAAAGGTATTGAATCTTTTAATTCAAAAGATTTAGAAACATTTAATGAAATTCTCAAAGAAAAAACACAAAATTTTGGTGTAGATGCTGTTTTTATGACATCTGGAGCAGATAAAGCTATTGAAGTTGCACTAAAAACAGTTAAAATGGGTGGAAAAATTCTTGTTTTCTCAAGCACACCAAATAATTTTGGCTACGCTAACAACGAAATTTACTACAAAGAATTAACTGTATTGGGAAGCTATTCTCCATCGCCAAAAGATTTAGAAGACTCTTTTGAGCTTTTAACAAGCGGCAAAATGAACGTTAGCGGATTAACAACAACATATTCTATGGATGAAATACAAAAAGCTTTTGAAGATACTATTTCTAATAAAACCTATAAAGCTTATATTAAAGTTAACTAACGCTAATTTACAAACCGTTACAAATGGTGTATATTATTATAAGAGAGAGTTTAAAAACAAGAGGAAATATTTTATGAGCAATATTGTAATTTATTCAACAAAGCCAATTCCAGGTGTTGAAACACTTTTAGCAGAAATTGATGATGCTATTGTTAAAACTGTTGAAATTGGTCAACTTAAAGATTATGCTGTTTTGAATCCTTCTTTAATTGTTATTGAAGATCCAAACTTAGCTAAAGATGCTTTAATGACTAACAAATTCCCATGTCCAATTTTATTCTTTGGAGAATCTAGACGTGATTTTACAGTAAGAGCAGAAGGTTTTGACTTTATTAGAGATCCTTTTGTTAAAGACGAATTAATTATTCGTGCAAAAGCTTTATTAAAAATTAAAGAAAATAAAGATAGATTAGAAAAAGTTTGTACAACTGACGAATTAACAGGAATACACAACAGAAGATATTTACAAGAACGTTTGGAAGAAGAAATTTCTCGTTCAAGACGTTATGGAACAAAGCTTTCTTGTATTCTATTTGACCTTGATTATTTCAAAGTTGTAAACGATATGTATGGTTATGAATGGGGCGATATTCTTCTTAAAAATATTGCAAACAAACTTGCTGCAATGGCTCGTAAAGAAGATATCGTGACTCGCTACGGCGATGAAGAATTTTTACTTGTTCTTCCAAACACTTCTGAAGAAAATGCTTTCTTGTTCGGTGAAAGATTCAGAAGAGAAGTTGAAAAAATGGAATTTATCCCTGCGGGAGAGGAAGAAGCTCACAAGGTAACAATTTCAGGCGGTATTTCAACTTATCCTTGTATGCCAGATGTTGAAGAAGATGCAAATACAATCATCAGATATGCTGAACACGCACTATACAACGCTAAGCACAGAGGAAGAAACAAAATGATTCAGTTCTCACAAATGAACTTAGAAATGTAAAGCAAACAAAAGTAGAAAAAAGCCTTGGTTAATCACCAGGGCTTTTTTGCTAACAAAATTTAGATTTTGTCATTACATAATATTTATTATCATACTTCAAAGTATTCACCTCGCCCCTTGAGGGAGAGGTCTGTTTTCAATATGAAACGAAGTTGAATATTAGAAAACAGGGTGAGGGGTTTTTAACCTTGTTCTACTTTTCTTCTTCCTTTTATTTGCGAGGCAAAAGGAAGAAGA
>JAZNBJ010000074.1:0-24707 GCA_045586965.1 Candidatus Gastranaerophilaceae bacterium
TTTTAATAATAATCTAAAATAAAATTTGGGAGAGATTTATATGGTAATTCGAGTACTATTTTTACTTTTATCATTAATTATTTTAGTTAACTTATGTATTATGACATTGTGCTATATAACTGGCACAAATATATATCAAAAATACGGTAAACAACTCTTAATAGCAGTTGGCATATTTGTGTTTATTGTTGCAGCGCTTTATGTAACGCTTGCGCTTATCGGACTTGGTTAATTTAAGAAAGGATGAAAATGGACAAAAAGTTTTTTGGAATACCTATCTTGGTATTGTTATTATTAGTATGTTTTATAGTTATGTGTAACCCATTTGCAATGGTAGGACCTGGTGAAAGAGGTATTAAAATTAGATTAGGTCAAGTTCAACCTGAAAGTTATGGGGAAGGTTTACATTTCATATTCCCATTTATTCAAAAATTTAGAACAATGGACGTTAAGACTCAAAAGAATACATTCACCACTGCTGTTTACACAAAAGATATTCAACAAGCAAAAATCACTTATGTTTTAAACTTTAACGTTCAACCTGACAATGTTAATAAATTATTCCAAGAAATTGGTATAGACTATGTTTCAAAAGTTGTTTCACCAGTTGTAGAGGGCACTATCAAGGATATTATTGGTAAATGGAATGCTCAAGACTTAATCGCAAACAGGGAAAAAGCAACTGATGATATTTTGTTTAAATTACAAGAGCAATTAACTCGTAATTACATCAATGTTACAGACTTCCAAATGACTGAAATTAATTATTCAAGTGTATTTGAAAAGGCTATCGAAAGTAAAGTAACAGCAGAACAAGAAGCTTTAAGAGCTAAAAACAAAACAGTTCAAGTTGAAGAAGAAGCAAAACAAAAAGTTATTGCAGCGCAAGCCGAAGCAAAATCTATGGCAATTAGAGCTCAGGCTTTATCACAAAATAAATCTCTTGTTCAATATGAAGCAGTTCAAAAATGGGACGGTAAAATGCCACAATATATGTTAGGCAATTCAGTGCCGTTTATCAACGTTAATGGCAAATAAAATATTTTAAAGAATAATTAAAAAGCGGCTGGTAGAAAAAACCAACCGCTTTTAATTTACTCTATTTACCCCTATTTACCCCTTTATACCTTTTATGATATTATATTTATATGGCTATAATATCAGACGACGATAAAAAAATATCGAGGAGTATAGGAAAAAATCCTAATATCAAAGCGGAGTCTATTGAGTATGACAAAACATTTGAAAACTCAATTAGACCTAAAGATTTTGACAGCTATATTGGGCAAAGTGAGCTAAAAGAGACTTTAAAAATCACTCTGGAAGCAGCTCGATTAAGAGAAAAACCTCTTGATCACATGCTCTTTTATGGGCCTCCTGGATTAGGAAAAACAACTATTGCTGGTGTAATCGCGTCACAAATGGGTGTAGAAATCCGCATAACTTCAGCACCTGCACTAGAAAGACCACGAGACATTATTGGGATTTTAATGTCACTAAAAGGCGGAGAAATTCTTTTTATTGATGAAATTCACCGTCTTAATAAAGTTGCAGAAGAAATTCTTTATCCAGCAATGGAAGACTTTACTTTGGATATGACAACAGGAAAAAGCCAAACAGCGAAGACCCTAAGAGTACCTATTCCTAAATTCACACTTATAGGTGCAACAACTAAGGCAGGTGAATTATCAAGCCCATTACGTGATAGATTTGGGATGATTCACAGATTAGAATTTTATACAATTGAAGAATTAGCTAAAGTTGTAGAAAGAACTGCAAAAATTCTTGAAATCGAAGTTACAAAAGACGGCGCAAAGGCCATTGCAATGCGTTCTCGAGGCACACCACGTATTGTGAATAGATTGGTAAAACGTGTTGCAGATTTTGCTATTGTTAAATATGATGGTATCATTGACGAGCAAGTTGCTAACGAATCTTTAGATATTTTAAAAATCGACAAATTTGGTCTTGATACAACAGACAGAGCTCTTTTAAATTTGATTATTGATAAATATGACGGAGGCCCAGTCGGAGTTGAAACCATTGCAGCTGCTCTTAGCGAAGATGTACGAACAATTGAAGATGTATGTGAGCCATATTTACTTCAAGCTGGATTTCTGCAAAGAACTCCTAGAGGTAGAAAAGTTTCACCAGAAGGCTATAGGCATTTGGGACTAAAATCACCTTGCGAGCAAAAAACTTTGTTTGATTTTTAGGATTAGAGTATATGAAAAAGATTTTGTTGTTATTTATAGTTTTTTTTCTAAATTTTTCTGCTATAAAAGCCGAAGAACCTACAATTTTACCTTCGCAAATTGGTGTTGTTCAAAAAGTTGAATATGTAGATAATAATCAAACTTCTGAATTTGTCCAAACAAAACAAAATGTTGAAGTCAAATTATTAAAAGGCGAATATAAAAACAAACTAATTAATGTTGAAAATATTTTAACAGGAAACCCTAATTATGATATTAATCTTAAACAAGGAACAAAAGTAATTTTGCACGTAGAAAAAGACAAAGATAATTTAATCTTTTCTATAGAAGGCATAGAGCGTTCTGGAATTTTAATTTGGTTATCATTAATATTTTGTTCATTATTAATTTATGTTGGCAGAAAAAAAGGATTATATAGTCTAATTTCTATTGGTATTACAGCACTTTTAATAACAAATTGTCTAGCTCCTATGATTTTAGCAGGTATTAGCCCTGTTGTAGGAACTCTATTAATTTGCTTATTATCAACTGCTATAACAATATATTTTGTAGGTGGATTTAATCGAAAAAGTACTTCTGCAATATTAGGTTGCATTTTAAGCATTATAGCAGCAATGTTTTTATCAATAATGACTGTTAAAATGGCGACATTAACTGGATTTAGCGACGAATACTCTATGTTTTTATATGCAGCTCACCCACAACTTGATTTCATTGGGATAATTATTTCTTCTATGTTGTTAGCGACCTTAGGAGCTGTTATGGATGTTGCAATGTCAATTGCAAGTACAATAAATGAAATTTATACAGTTGATAATACAAAAACTGTTAAAGAATTATTTAAATGCGGTATGAATGTTGGTCGAGATATTATTGGAACAATGGCAAACACATTGATTTTAGTTTACTTGGGTGGTTCTTTACCGTTAATTCTCTTAACTTCAAATATTGATTTGCAAAAGTTTTTCAACCTAAATCAGATTGTTACAGAAATTTCAGCGGCAATAATTGGTAGTTGCGCAATTGTAATTTGTGTCCCTATAACTGCGATTGTAGCCTCTGAATTAATAAAAAATATACCTGAAAAAATAGACTTTTCAAGCTTAGAGGAATAATTGCAATTTATAGTTCAAAGTGCTATACTTAATTTGACTTGAGGAGAGAACAGATGAAAAATATTTCTAGATTTTTTATATTAGCTATAACATTTTGTTTTATAGTCTCAAATGCAATCGCAGCACCATTAAGAGGTGACGCTAAAACAAAAAGAATCCCAGCTGGAACAACATTTCAGCTAGAATTTTTGCAACCAGTTAGCACTTTTTCTGGTAGTGGTGGCGATTCATTTGTAGCAACTCTAAGAAACGAACAAACCGCTGGCGCTAGTGTTGTATTACCAGCTGGTACTGTAGTAAGAGGTAGCATTTCAGAGGTTAAAACCGCAAAAAGATTTTCTAGGGGCGCTAAATTATACTTAGATTTTGACCACGTAGTAACACCTACTGGCAGACAAATACCATTAGATATGGCAGTTGCTCAGTTTGATAATATTTATTATGATGGTGGGTTATACAAGAATTTAGGCTATGGGGAAGCTGTTAGGGCCAATTATGAACGTGGCGCAGAAATGACAAAAAACGCCATTGAATATGGTAAAAAAGCAGGAGAATCTGCACCTGGGATTCAATACCTAACCACACCTCTTTGTGCAATTGGCGGATTCATTGGTGGTGCAGGATATTTAATTGGAGATAGCATTGCTGACATGTTTAGAAAAGGCCAAGATGTTTATATCAACACTGGCGATATAATGAATGTCAAACTTGTAAATCCTATCGACATACCAGTTTATTAAAAATAACATAAACCAAATTTCATCTTCGCTCAATACAAAATATGGCAAAAAAAAGCCTCTTTTGAGAGAGGCGAGGGGAAATTTAAGTTAATAGGTATACACTTCACATTATGTTTTTAGAGTTAATTCTTTTTGCTAACTAAAATGTGGAACAAAGTCTTCTATTCGTTTGTTAGCATGTTCTTTATATGTTTCAAGCAGTGCTTGCTTTTCTTTTAGCTTCATTTGCAACTGATTCATTTCCAGTTGAATTTCTTTTTCCTTTTCATTTAAGATTGTTGTCTCTTGTTGTTTTAATGCTTTTAAGGCTTGCTCTTTAAATTTATTAAAAGCACTCATTTCATACTGTTGTTGCATCATTGGATTTTGCAAGACAGGAAACATTCCCATCATTTTCATTTGTTGCACATTCTGCATCGCTGACATTGTACTTGCTTGATTTGAATATTGTGCAAAAAGTGATGCTCTCGGAATTAAACCTGAAGATAGGCCTGCAATATTCCCTGCGTTAATAATTGATGAGCTACCAAGCATATTTGCATATTTCTGATAATTAGAAAGCTCGATTTGCTTGTCCATCATCCTTTTTTCGAGGGTATTTATTTCGCGTGTTAATCTCTGGGTCATCCAGAATGAAATCAACATAATAAACCTACCTAACTTTTACTAACCTTTTGTAACTTAAAAAATAACCTTTTTTAACCTTACATCTATATAAAGTAATTTTGTTCTGAAAAATTGCTATTTTTATTCGATTTTGTTAAGTTTTGTAAACATAAATTTTTCTAAAGGTATTTGAGATACAATAGAATTAAGATACAGAGGGAGTTTTTACAATGATAAAAGACAGACTAAAAAATGCAAAAACATACTATTTGCTATCAGAAGATATAAAAAAAGGGTTGCAATGGCTAGAAAATAATAACTTGGAAACACTTGAAGCTGGTCGCTATTATATTGATAACGATAGAATTTATGTCAATATAGACCAATATGAAACAAAAGACGATGCTAACTACGAAGCCCATAGAAAATACATTGATATTCAATATATGATTAAAGGTAGTGAATATATTGGTGTTACCGACATTGAAAGCTGTTCTACTTGCATTGATTACGATAGTGATAAAGATATCGAATTTTTCAAAGCTAATAACGAGTTCCAAACATTAAAAACAGGAGAATTTTTGATTCTATATCCTCAAGATGCACACAAACCATGTATTAAAAATGGCGATAAAACATTTTGTAAAAAAGCTGTTGTTAAGATAAAAATTAATTAAGCTGCAATAAAAATGTTTTTAATATTAGAATCAATTTCAAACTCTAATAATTCACCAGTATATTCATCATTATCATAAACAAAATTATTCCATATTTCCCCAAATACTGGAGTTTTTTCTTGTTTCTTATTTGCACGAGATTTAATGTATTTTAATGTTTCAGAAAGCTTATTATTTAGACTTATTTGAGAAGAAGCTTTTAGAATTGCAAGTTGAGGATTAATATATAAATCTCCACCTTTGTTTGAAGAAAAAATAGCTTTTTCAAGAATAGAGTTAGTAACTTCTGCTGAAGCACCCTGTCTATTGAGAATATCTCTAGCAGTATTTTTAAGAGATTCTCTATTCTCAAAATTCATATTATTCATTGTGTGAGTAATGTTTAATCCAGTCATTTTGCCAATATCCCTTTTCACCATGTATATCGGCATTTTTATCGAAAACTTTAGCTTTATTGAGTAAATATTTACAAAACTTTACAATTATTAAAAATGTCTTAATTGAGGATCAATCAATGTGTTAGCTAGTTTATTAACACCAATAAATACTCTTTTTCTCAATTTTAAAGCTGCTCTTTCATTATTATAATCGACAAATTTATGTTCAAATACACATTTTCCGTCTGTAATAGTCAATTTCAAATAGCATGCTTTTGGCTCTTGCGTAAACGGACGTCCAACACTTCCTACATTTACAACTGTTTTCTTTTCAGGAGTCTGGAAACCACAAGGGATATGAGTGTGACCACATAAAATCACCTCTTCTTCTACACCATGAAGCATTGCTCTTACTTCACTCATTGGAGTATCAGGTAAAATATCTTCATTATTTCTTCTTGGAGAACCATGAACTAACAAAATTTTAACGTTATCTATCTCCAAACTTTCTTTAGCTGGTAATTTTCTTAAAAAATCTTTGTGAGCTTGCCCCAAAGTCGCACAATCATCTTTTAAAGCTTCAGCCATGACAGGAGCTTTTTCAGCAAGAGTTTTATACAATTCATCAGAATAGTTAGCTATCATTAAATCAGTATTACCTTGAATCATTGTAATATTATAATTTTCAGCATTTTGCATAAACCAATCAATTGTATCTTCTGGTTGAGGACCTGCCATTGCAATATCACCTAATACAAAAATCTTTTCACATCTTTCTTTTCGGATACTTTCTAAAACTGACTCTAACGCATCCATATTGCCATGTATATCAGAAATTACTGCAATTCTCATAAAACTCTCCTATTAATTTTAGTGATATAATTAATTTTATGATAAACAGAAGAAAATCAAAACAAATTTCAATAGGAAATATTAAAATAGGCGGAGACGCTCCTATTAGTGTACAATCGATGTGTAATACTGATACTAGAGATGTCACTAAAACATTAGAACAAATTAACGAATTGGCATGTGCAGGATGCGAAATTGCACGTCTAGCTGTTTTAAATAAAGATGCAGGTAGCGCTATCAAAGAAATTGTGGCTAAAAGTCCTATTCCGTTGGTCGCTGACATACATTTTGATTACAGATTAGCACTACAGTGTATCGAAAATGGCATACACGCATTAAGAATCAATCCTGGAAACATCGGAAAAAAAGAACATACCATAAAAGTTGTAGAAGCTGCAAAAGCACATAATATACCTATTAGAATTGGGATAAATGCAGGTTCGCTAGAAAAAGAATTCGCACAAATGGATATTCCATTACACCAAAAAATGATAAAAAGTGCGCTTAGACATATAGAAATATTGGAAGACTTGAATTTTTACGACATCAAGCTTTCACTAAAATCTTCTGACGTGCTGACGACAATTAAAGCTTATCAAGAAGTCGCCAATATAATTGATTACCCTTTGCACCTAGGTGTTACAGAAGCTGGAACACTTAAGATGGGACTAATTAAGTCCTCTGTTGGTTTAGGGACTCTTCTCTCTCAAGGCATCGGAGATACAATAAGAGTTTCACTTACTGAAAATCCAACAGAAGAGGTGGAAGCTGGCTTTGGAATCCTTAAATCATTAGATTTAAGAAAAAGAGGCATAAACTTTATTTCTTGTCCAACCTGTGGAAGAACACAAATTGATCTAATTAGTCTTGCTAAAAAAGTGGAAGATAAATTTAAAAATTTAGATTTACCTATCACAATTGCAGTAATGGGATGTCCTGTTAATGGACCTGGAGAAGCAAAACATGCTGATTTTGGCATTGCGGGAGCAATAAAAGAAGGCTATATTTTTAAAAAAGGAGAAATTATTGCAAGAGTTCCAGAAACAGACTTGATTAATTCATTAGAAAAGATTATAATGGAAACATATAGTTTAGATAAATAAGAATGGGTATTATGAGAAGAGAATTATTATTTGGAATCGCTTTAGCTGCATTTATGGTAACACCTTGTATGGCAGCTGTAACATTAGAAGAAGCAACTGATGCAGAATATTTACTTAATTCTGGTTATTCTGAATTAGTTGCAGAAGATGTATTTATGATGAAAAACAGAGCAACTGGTAAACCAGTAGAACCTTTGTATGAAAAATCTCAAAACAAATTTGTTAAAGCATGCAGAAAAATTTATGCATACATTGATCCTGCTCAAGATTTACCAGATAGATTACACCACGACATTGAGCCTTCACCATCTTGGAGTGATCTATAATTTGAAAAGAATTTATAAAGAGCGCAACAATTGTTGCGCTCTTTGTTGTATAATTTTATTATGAATATGAAAAGATTTAGATTTTTAACATCTGGCGAAAGCCATGGAAAATGCTTAACTGCAATTATTGAAGGAGTACCAGCAGGTATACAAATCAAAGAAGAGGTTATTAACGAGGAGTTAAAACGTCGCCAAATCGGATATGGTCGTGGCGATAGAATGAAAATTGAGCAAGATACTGTAGAAATTAAATCTGGTGTGAGATTAGGAAAAAGTACGGGTGCACCTATTTGCTTAGAAATAAAAAATAAAGATTTTTCAAACTGGGAAGATGCAATGTCAGTTGCTAAATATGAATACCCAACTGAAGCAATGTTAAAAAATATTGAGGCAAAAACTTTCACAAAGGCACGCCCTGGTCACGCAGACTACGCAGGTTCAATTAAATATAATTTAAATGATTTAAGAGATGTACTTGAACGTTCAAGCGCCAGAAAAACTGCTATTGAAGTTGCAGTTGGCGCAATTGCAAAAATCATCCTTAGAGAATTTGGAATAATGGGCTTTTCCCATGTTGTTCAAATAGGAAATGCAAAGCTTGATTTTTATCCAAAAACATACACACTTATAAAAGAAAAAGCTGAGAAATCTGATGTTAGATGTTCTGATGATTTAACAGCTGATAGAATGCGCAATGCTATCGATAAGGCAGCTCAAGAAGGCGACACTTTAGGTGGTAAGTTTGAAGTAATTTTTGGCAATTTACCGATTGGCTTAGGGTCATACGTTCACTGGGATATGGCGTTGGATGGACGTATTGCGCAAGCTATTATGAGTATCCCTGCTGTCAAAGCTGTTGAAGTCGGTGCCGGAATTGATGCTGCTCACTTAAAAGGGTCACAAATGCACGACGAAATATTCGTTGATCGCAACAAAGATGTTTACAGGCAAACAAACAACGCAGGCGGTATTGAAGGCGGTATGACGAATGGAGAAACTTTAATTATTAAAGGAACAATGAAACCAATACCGACAATGAGAAAATCGCTAGCGACAGTAGATCTTAAAGATAAAACTCCAACAAACGCACACTTTGAGCGTTCCGACGTATGTGCTGTACCAGCATGCTCAATTGTAGCAGAAGCTAGAGTTGCAATAATCTTGGTAGATGAGCTTCTTGCAAAATTGGGGGGCGATAGCCTTGCAGAAATGAAGGCACACTATGATAAATAATATTATTTTAATAGGCATGCCAGCTAGTGGCAAAACTACAATTGGAAGACTACTATCAGAAGCATTACCAAATTATACATATATTGATACAGATTCCTTTATTGAAAAAACTTCTGGAATGAAAATTTCTGAAATATTCCAAAAGCATTCAGAAGATTATTTTAGAAAACTCGAATATGACACAATTAAACTTATTTGTAATGGTAATAAAAAAATCGTATCAATTGGTGGTGGAGCATTTGAAAACCCTGATAATAGAGCAACACTATTAAATTTTGGGAAAGTTTTTTATTTGAAATCAGACCTTGATGTATTATATTATAGAATATCAAATGACACCTCAAGACCTCTTTTACAAACAGAAAATCCAAAAGAAGCCCTTGAAAAACTATTATCAAAACGAGAAGAAAATTACTTAAAAGCTCATTATACAATAAATACAAGCAATTTAGAAACTGATGAAATTATTAATTATTTATTAGGACACATAAATGAAACAAATTCTTAATGTTAATATTAATAACAATAATTCAAACAACGGATATAACATAAACATATCTGATGATAGTTTTGCAAAACTCATTGAAGATATCAATAAAGCAACTCAAGGACAGAACAAACTTTATGTTATTTCACAAAAAGTATACAAACTTTATAAAAATGAGCTTTGCTTAAATGAGGATGAAATTTTTATATTAAAAGATGGAGAATCTTCAAAAAACATTAATAACTATATCAAAATATTAAATGCTGCTATAAGAAAAAAACTTACACGTTCTGATGCAATAATCGCAATTGGCGGTGGTGTAGTTGGTGATATTACAGGTTTTGTAGCTTCTACATATATGCGAGGAATTAACTATATACAAGTTCCGACCACATTACTTTCTATGGTAGATTCGTCTGTTGGTGGAAAAACTGCAATCGACATGAACGGAGTTAAAAATATTGTAGGAAGTTTTTATCAGCCTAAAGAAGTTTTTATAAACATCAATTTCTTAAAAACACTTGATAAAAAACAATATATGTCAGGATTAGGTGAAATCTTAAAATATGCCTTCATTGAAGATAACTGTGGATTTAAACATTCATTATTTTTATTTGAATATTTAACGCTTAGTTGTGAAAAATTACTTGAAAAAGAATCTATGACATTATTTAGGGTTATTGAATATTGTCTTAATTTGAAAATATCAGTTGTTAATGAGGATGAAAAAGAGAACGGCTTGAGAAAGATTTTAAACTTAGGACATACATTGGGACATGCAATAGAATCAATTACAAACTATCGTAAATATACACACGGAGAAGCAGTTATTCAAGGAATATTTTTTATTCTTAATTGGGCATATTCTCAAGAAAAAATAACTTACTCTTATTACAGATTATCAACAGAACTACTAACAAAATATGGTTTTAAAAATCTAAATCTTAATAAAAAATATAGCCCTGAAAAATTACTTGAAATAATAAAACACGATAAAAAAGCTTCCAAAGACAATATTACATTCGTAATACCAGTAGAGAAGAAAAAAGTTAAAGTTGAATCACTAAGCACCGAAGTTGTCTTTGAAATGCTTAATAAATAATATCACCGACTTTTACATCTAGTTCTATATAATTTTTTGTAAAATAACGATCCTGTTTTTTTAGCAGTGAAAGATTCGACAATCTTAAAATTTTATTATCTGAACATAGTACCGCTATGGTTTTCGTAGTAGCATTAGACTCTACAATAGTACCGGGGTCTTTATAATTAGTATTATTATCCACAATTGATACATTTTTATAATCAGGAGTTAAAGCTGTAATATTATGATAGAAGTAGGTTTCTACCCAAGGATAAGCCGCTCTTATCAATGCATAATTCTCTTCGGAAGAATTAGAGAAGTTTAATTCGAGTCCCTCAGGATGAGAAAAATAAGAGGCTCTATCTTCTCTCTGTTGAAGAGGTATAATTACATCTTCTGACAAATCCTTTAAAAGCTCACACGCCACACCACGTGCTGTTAGAACAACTCTTTCCTTTAGGCTTTTCCCTGTATCAGTTGGCAAAATTTCGACCTCTTCTTGTGCTAAAATTGCTCCAGTATCAAGACCTTCATCCATCAAATGAAAAGTTACGCCAGTTGTTTTTTCCCTATTTTTTAGCACCCAAAAATAGGGATTAGGGCCTCGATATTTTGGTAAAAGCGACGGATGCACATTTATTGTTGCAATTTTTGGAATATTAAAAGTTTCTTTGAAAAACTTTTCACCCCAAGACCCAACGAGCATAATATCGGGATTTAGCTTTATCAATTGCTTTCTAAATTCTTTTGAATTAACACTATTCGCTTCTATTTCATGTAACTTATAACTTTTAATATAGCTGTATTCTACCGAAGGGTTAAAAATATCTTTTATTTTTTTTACAACTTTTAAATGCTTAATAGTTTCACCTCTTAGGATTCCAACTACTTCACAACCAGCATCAAGAGTGGCAGCAATTAGATTTGTAAACATTTCACCATAGCCAACTATTACAACTTTAAGCATCTTAAATCCTCATTTATTTGTGCAACAAGTTCATCACGAGAGGCAAACTTCTTTTCATCACGAATTTTATCCAAAACCTTAATTTCTAATTCCTTGTTATACAAATTTCCATTAAAACCAGGGATGTGAATTTCTAATAGTTCTTTTTTCTTACCAAAAGTTGGCTTAACACCCCAATTCATTATTGCAAGCTTATTCAACACCAATACCTTGTAGACACCATAAGGTAATTTTATTATCTTATTAGGATAATTGGCATTAGCAGTCGGAAAACCGAGTTCACGACCAAGCTTTTCACCTTCAATAATATTAACTTTTAAACTAAAATCTTCACCTAATAATTTATTTGCATCCACTAATTCTGCTTTCTGAAGTTTATTTTTTATAAGTGTTGAAGATACAAGTTCATCACCTAATACACAAGGCTCTATTGAAAAATACTCATAGCCAAATTGAGAACTACAATCTTTTAGTAGTTTAGCGTTGCCTTGTTTATTAAAACCAAATGTATGATTAAAGCCTGTTGTTATTGAGATAGGCTCATACTTTTTAACGAGGTTTTCTAAATATTCTTCTGCAGTAATATTAATAATATTCGCAAAATCAAGCTCTAATAAATAATCGACACCTAAAGCTTCAATTTTTCTATAAGAAATTTCTCTTGGATAAATATATTTAAACTCTTTTTTAAAAAATTCTGCGGGTGAATTTTTAAAAGTTATTAATAAAGTCATAGAATTATTCTGCGCAGCAAAATTCACCGCTTGATTTACAACTTCTCTATGACCACAATGAATACCATCAAAAAAACCTAAGATGATTGAGATACCTTTAATATTAAAATCTTTATCAATAACTTTCATAAACTACGCTATAATATCAAATTTACCAGCTTCGATTTGATTATGACAGAATATTTTCCATCTATTAATTGCATCATAAATTGCCATTAAATCATTCTCTGAAGTTTTATTGGTAGTTGAGGTTAAAGAATTAAAAGTAGTATCTGCAGAATTTTCGTTATTCTTATTACATCCTTTATCGTAAGGACAAGGATTTGCCGCTAAGAAGCGGTTATTAGAAATTGCAGAAACTAGCATTAAGCACCCCTTTCTTATAAAATCATATCACGACAAAAACTCATTTGCAATAAGATTAAAAGACTAAAATTTCTTCTGTAAATTAGTAATATCGGCTATAATATCGCCTTAATACCTAGAAATATAAGCACTATTCCTGCAAAAATTTCCATGCTTTTTGTCGGAAACTTTTTCAATTTTCCACCTAACCAAAAACCTATTAAAGAATTAACAAAAGTAATAAAAGTTATTAACAGGGCTGGTTTTAGAATTTTATTTCCATAAAGTGATAATGTTATTCCCGCAGAAAAAGCGTCAATACTTGTTGCAATACCAATTAAAAACAAACAACTTAATCCAATACATAAATTTTTATTATCTTTTTTATCAAATGCTTCCTTAATAAATTTAATTCCAAGATAGGTAAAAATTAGAAATACAATCAAGCTTGCATAAGGCGTTATATATGATTTAACAAAACCTGTCAAAAAATAGCCTATTAAAGGCATAACACCTTGGAATAGCCCTGTAAAAGTAGCTAATAATAAAGATGTCTTTAAACGTTCTTGATTAAATGTCAAACCGTAAGTGAAAGAAACAACACAAGCATCAATAGAGAGTGCTAAAGCAAGTAAAAATATTTCAATTTCTGACATTATTACTCCTCTTATTTACCCCTTTACCCCTTTACCCCTAAAATACATCTGTTTTAATAGGATTTTTGAATTTTGTAATATTTCCTTGGAATAACAATTTAACAGTGCCTACAGGCCCGTTTCTGTGTTTTGCAATAATAATTTCGGCTTCGCCTTTATTTGCAGCCTTTTCAGCTTCATCTTCTTCAGATTCAGCATTTTTATAATATTCATCACGATAAATAAACATTACAATATCAGCATCTTGTTCGATAGAACCAGACTCTCTCAAATCTGAAAGCATTGGACGCTTATCAGTTCTACTTTCTACCGCACGAGAAAGCTGTGATAGCGAAATTATTGGAACATTTAATTCCTTAGCTAATATTTTCAATCCCCTAGAGATACTTGAAATTTGTTGCATACGATCTTCTCTACCAGAGCCTTCAATAAGTTGTAAATAGTCGATTACAATTAAGCCAAGATTTTTCTCAGCCATTGCTAATCTACGGCATTTTGCTCTTAAATCAGTAATTGTACATCCAGCAGTGTCATCAATATAAATCGGAGCTTGCGAAAACGCATCCATTGCAACTGCTAATTTTTCCCAGTCTTTAGCCTGCATATTCCCTGTTTTAAGTCTCTGAGTATCGACTTCAGCTTCTGAGCATAAAAGCCTTTGTACCAATTGTTCCTTTGACATTTCTAGAGAGAATATAGCAACAGGAATATTAGCTTTAAGAGCAACATTTTGTGCAATATTAAGAGCAAAGGATGTTTTACCCATCGCTGGACGAGCTGCAAGAATGATTAAGTCTGATTTTTGAAGCCCATTCATCATTGTATCTAAATCATAAAATGCAGTAGGTGTACCTGTTAATTGACCTTTGTTTTGGTATCTTTCTTCAATTTTTGCATAGGTATCATAGACTAAGTCTTTAATTGGCGATAAAGCTTGTGAGTTTTTTTGAGAAGCTATATCATAAATTAATTTTTCAGCTGTTTCTAAAGACTCTTCAATCGGGTTTAAGTCATATCCTGTGCTTATGATTTCAGAACCAGCATTGATTAGCGAACGTTTGATAGCTTTTTCTTGAACTATTCTTGCATAGTATTCAACGTTTGTAGTTGTAATAGTTTTGTAGCTCAAATCATTGATAAATGCACGACCGCCAACTAATTCTAGTTTTTGATTTATATTTAAAACATCTGAAACAGATACAATATCAATCTTATCACTACCATTATATAGCTGTAACATCGCTTCATAAACATATCTGTGCGCAGGTTTATAAAACGATTCAGGACGAATATGCTCAACAATTTTATTCATACAAACAGGGCTAACTAAAATCGCACCTAATATAGCTTCTTCAGCATCAATATTTTGTGGCATTAACTCCGACATTTCATTTGAACTCATATTCTTACGTTGTTTTGTTGATGTAAACCCTGATGTCATAGTAACCCCTCTTGTGATAGTTAAAATCTGTTATAAGACATTGTGACATTAAAATAAATTTATATCAATAATATGTTACCTAATATTAATAGCATGTTATATTAATAAATGTAACAAAATACCATCAAAACACTTATGTTAGTTTTTTTTTTGCTAGAATTGGAGTATCCCAACATGAAAAAGTAGGGTGCGTTATAACGCACCAAGACAAGGAAATAACAAAAGGAGTGTGTATTATGAAAATAAGTGCAGTTGCGAAACCTTTTCAACAGCTAACTAGACCAATGTCTAAACCCAAAAAAGCCATATTAAGTGCAGTAGCCGCAACAGCATTGGCATTAACTCCAATGACAACATTAAACGCACAAGAAACCGGTAAAGAAAAAATTGAAAATGCTGAAGCTAAAAAAACAAATGCTTTTATGATAGCTTATTGCGCATTATTTGGTATGGTTTCAGCAGCTCTAATTGGTCTAACAATTTATAACTATAGATTTACTAAAGACCTTATAGAACAAAAACAAGCCAAAGCAGGCCAGACACAGCCTGACAATAATGGTAACTCATAAAAAAGTAGGGGCAACCTTTATTATTGGTTAAGCAAGCTCCACCTTACTACTTAATATTAAAAGAGATAAAAAGTCTTGAAAAATAGTTATCTTTGTAGTAATTTTAACCATGTATTGAGGTATTTACCTCTGAACTATTACAAAGAAGGAGAACTCAAATGAGTGAAAGAAAATTAGTTGGAACACAAGAAATGTTCGCAAAAGCATTAGCTGGCGGTTATGCTATTGGTGCTTACAATGTTAACAACATGGAAATTTTACAAGCTATTGCAGAAGCTGCAGAAGAAACAAGATCACCAATCATTCTTCAAGTTTCAGCAGGTGCTAGAAAATACGCTAACCAAACTTACTTAATCAAATTGGTTGAAGCTGCTTTAGCTACAACTACAGTGCCTATCGCATTACACTTAGACCACGGTGCTGATTTCGAAATTTGTAAAGCTTGTATCGACGGCGGTTTCTCATCAGTTATGATCGACGGTTCAAGATTCTCATTCGAAGAAAACGTTGAAGTAACTAAAAAAGTTGTAGAATACGCTCACGAAAGAGGTGTTTCTGTTGAAGCTGAATTAGGTAAATTAGCTGGTATCGAAGACGACGTTAACGTTGATGCTAAAGATGCTAAATATACTAACGTTCAAGAAGCTGTTGAATTTGTAAAACAAACTGGTTGTGACTCTTTAGCTATTGCTATTGGTACTTCTCACGGTGCTTACAAATTTGCTGGTGAAGCTAAATTAGACTTTGATAGATTAAAAGAAATTAAAGATGCTCTTAAAGAAGCTGGATTTGGCGATTACCCAATCGTTCTTCACGGTTCATCTTCTGTTCCTGCTGAATTCGTTGCTAAATGTAACCAATTCGGTGGTAAATTACCAAACGCTCAAGGTGTTCCAGAAGAAATGCTTGCATACGCTTCTAAACACGGTGTTGCTAAAATCAATATCGATACAGACTTAAGATTAGCAATGACTTCTACAATTAGAGAATTCTTTGTAGAACATCCTGAAAAATTTGACCCACGTGAATACATGGGACCAGGAAGAACAGCTGTTAAAGAAATGGTTATGCACAAAATGAGAGACGTTCTTGGTACAGCTGGTCATGCTGATGACTAATAAAGAAAAGCTTTTTCACAAAAAACTTTAAGAAAAAACTTAAAAGAGGTCTATTCTTTTAAATAGACCTCTTTTTTTGTTCAATAAAATAATATATTTTATTTAATTCGAATGATAATCTTATTTGAACTTTCTTTTCTTTTTTATTTGCGAAGTAAATTTTCAAAAAACTTTCAAGTTTAAGGTTGATATTCCAAATTAAAATATTTACCCCAAAAGAAAGTACGAAAGAAAAGAAAAAACACACTACTATCTTCTACGTCTTCGCTTCGCTCAGCCGTGTTTTTTATTGTTGGGCTAAAAGCCCAACCTACATTTGCCTCGCAAACTCGGTGCTAATCAATAAGCTTGTAGATTACTATAGATTTAATTACATTTACCCCCGCACCTCAAACAGTGCTCGGCTTTAAAATTCCTCACCCTAACCATCCCCAAGTAAGGGAGGGGACTGTGCGCCTTACGAAACGAACAATCAATGTTAGTGAGACAACTACAAAGCGACTGCTGTTTGACCGAAGGGAGTTCAGTCGCTCTGGTCGAACGTTACAATTGATTAGTGAGTGGAGTTACAGCGCACGAGCTTCTTTGGTTACTTTCTTGTCGATACAAGAAAGTAACAACAAGATTTTAATAAGATATTTTCAATAAAATATATTATTTTATTGAATAATACTTCTTGAATGACATATTGCAATGGCAATCGCATCAACAGTATCATCAAGTTTCGGTAGCTCTTGACTTTCAAGAGCGATCCTCACCATCTGCTCTACTTCTTTTTTCTCAGCTCTACCATAACCTGTCAAAACTTGTTTTACTTCCATTGGAGTATAACTATAAGTTGGAATATTGTATTTTTCTAAAACCGTTAAAATTACACCACGAGCCTCTGCAACAGGAATAATCGTTTTTTGGTTTTTGAAGAAAAATAGCTGTTCAACTGATGCACAATCAGGTTGATATTTTTCAACAATTGTTGATAAATCATTATATATTTCCAGCAAGCGTTTAGAATCATCCTTTTTCTTATCAGTCTGAATAGAACCTGATGTTAAAAGCTCAATATTACCATTTTCTACCCCAATCATTGCATAGCCTACAATCGCCATACCAGGGTCAATACCTAAAATTTTCATAAAAAAATTATAACAGTAACTTAACATATATACAACAATTCAATGACAAAAAGCTTTGTTTAGTCTATAATCATTGTGTAAACTAGTTTTTTAAGGTGATATAGATGGCAGAAATTATTAATGATTTAGTAATCGGTATTCCAAGAGGTATGTCTTATTATGGGAATTATCCATTTTGGCACGGTTTCTTTTCAGCTTTAGGGTTCAAAATTATTTTATCTGATCCAACAACAAAGCAAACAATGTCAGAAGGCTCAGCTCTTGTTGTTACAGAGACTTGTTTACCTATTAAAATCTATTTAGGACACATTCTAAACCTTATCAACAAAAAAGGAATTAAAAACATTTTTGTTCCATCTTTGCAATCTATAGCACCTAAAATATATAATTGTTCCAAAATCAGGGGACTTCCTGATTTAGTTAGAAACGTTGTAAAAGGTGATATTAATATCATTGAAGCAACGTTAGACAAATCTGCAAAAAAACAAGGCTTATACGAATTTTTATCAGAAGCGGTTGCTCCTTTTGGTATAACTGATTTTGAAAAAATTAAATCTGCCTCAAAACAAGGCTGGAAGGTTTATAACAACTTTTTATTAATGATGCGCTCAGGTATAAGCTACAAAACTGCGCTTAAAAATGCTTTAGAAGGCAAAATTGTTTTGGAAGCTCAAACATCATCACATCCTATCAACGTGGCTTTAGTATCACATGGATATAACATTTATGATGAACGTGCGAGTATGAAAATATTTGAAAAACTTGAGGAAATGGATGTTAAAGTTTTTACATCACTTCAATTAACAAATGAGCAAATGGAAGAAGGTATTTTATCACTTGGTCAAAAACGTTATTGGGCTAATGAAAACGAAATGACAGGCACAGCTGGACATTATCTAAAAGATAACAAAATTGACGGTATAATTACTCTTACAGCATTCGGATGTGGACCAGACTCACTAATGTTAGAACGAGTTATGAGAAAAGCGAAAGAAGCTGGTAAACCAATGCTTTGTTTAACAATAGACGAACACACTGGAGAAGCAGGTTTTATTACAAGATTAGAAGCTTTTGTTGACATGTTATTCCGCAAAAAACGTTCAAAAATAATTTCTGATATTTCAATACCAGATTATGGATATACTCCTCAAACTAATATTTGCGATAATATTTTGAGCGAAATTTAATTGTTTTTTTATAAAAGAGGCGGGTTTTACAAAAGTAAAACCCGCCTTCTTAAAAGCCTTATTAATTATTTATTTATTTCAAAGCTGATACAGCAGTTACAACTATTTCTGCAGCTTGTTCAGGTGCTATATTTGACATCTCACAAGTTTCACGAACTTTCAATTCCACAACGCCGTCTGCAATACCTTTACCTACAGTAATTCGATAAGGGAAGCCGATTAAATCTGCATCTTTAAATTTAACACCAGGACGTTCGTCTCTGTCATCAATTACAACCTCTACTCCGTGTTTTTTAAGAGTTTTATAAATATCTTCTGCAACTTTCATTTGTTGTTCATCCTTTGTACTAACAGGAATAACAACAGCATGATATGGTGCAATAGCTAAAGGCCATTTAATACCATTTTCGTCATAATGCGCTTCAACAGCAGCTGCCGCTGTTCTTGAAATACCTATTCCATAGCAGCCCATTACATATGGTTGCGCTTTTCCGTTTTGGTCTAGATAAACTGCGTTCATAGGCGCTGAATATTTTGTTCCTAGTTGGAATATATTACCAACTTCAATACCTCTAGTAACTTTTAAAGGTTCTCCGCATACAGGGCAAAGTTCACCTGCTTCAACAAGTCTTAAATCAGTTACAACTGACGGCAAATCCATTGAACCAGAAGTAACACATTCAAAGTCATTGCAAATTCCACCGCCCCAATTATAACCAACTCCGTGTTTATCTTTTTGGTTAACACCGATTACAAAATTTTTCAATTCTTTAACAGTTTCATCTGCTACAACAGTTATTTCATAACCATTATATTCTTTCAATCCCATTGGTCCGATAAAACCAGGTTCTGCATTAAAGCCGTTAACTTCCATCATTTCTTGGATTTCGCCAGCTGTTGCAATACGAATATCAATACCACCAACTGTATTCAACAATTTTGTTTCTTCAACTTGTTTATCGCCACGAATAAGAGCCAAAACAGGCTTTTTATCAATAATATAAACAAGGGTTTTAACTATTTGAGTAGCAGGAATATTTAAAAATTCACAAAGTTCTTCAATTGTATGAGTGTTTGGAGTATCAACAATTTCAGCTTTTGACCATTTCCCAACTACATCTACCCCTGGTAATTTTGAAATTGCATGATTTGAGTTTGCTGAATAATCACATTTATCACAATAGAATACATCATTCTCACCTGCATCTGTATCAGTAATTACCATAAACTCATGGCTTACACTTCCACCAATTGCACCTGAGTCGGATTGAACCATTTTAGTATTAAGTCCACATCTTTTGAAAATTCTTGTATAAGCTTGTGCCATATTTTCGTATTCTTTTTCTAGACCTTCTTGAGATGTATCAAAAGAATAAGCATCTTTCATAATAAATTCACGTCCACGAAGTAAACCGAAACGAGGACGAACTTCATCACGGAATTTTGATTGAATTTGATATAAATTTACAGGCATTTGTTTGTAAGATTTCAAACCATCACGAGCAATCGCAGTAATAATTTCTTCGTGAGTTGGTCCAAGACACATTTCTCTGTTATGTCTATCACGCAATCTCATAAGCTCTTTGCCATAAACTTCCCAACGTCCTGATTCTTCCCATAATTCTTTTGGTTGAACAAATGGCATTAATAACTCTTGAGCACCTGCATTATCCATTTCTTCACGAACAATATTTTCAACTTTTTTCAAAACTCTCCACATTAGGGGTAAATAATTATACACACCTGATGTTAGTTTTCTAATATATCCAGCTCTTACAAGCATTTTATGTGAGATAACTTCTGCATCAGAAGGAAACTCTCTAAGTGTTTGTACAAATAATTTTGACATTTTCATAATTAAAAATCCTCGCTTTGTTTCTTAATTTTACCACAAAGAGATAATTTATAGGCTAATAAAAAAAAGCAAAGTTTAAACTTTGCTTTTTTTTATTATATTTATTAATAATTAGTAATCAGAAGGTTCGTAATCTTCATCATCTTTGAGTGAAGACAAGTCATCTGAATAGCTAGAATCAAAGTCTTCCGGCAAATATTCATTATCTGGCCAAACTGTTGTATCATCAAATCTGCTCGCATTTAAGTTTTCTGACATTGATAAATCTGAATTTGAAAAATCTGCATCTCTAAGTATTGCACCAGCTAAATCTGCATCAGCAAAATTACAATAATCAACTGTTGCATAACTAAAATCTGTACCATTTAACACTGATTCTGCAAAACTACACTCTACTAGGTTAGCTCTATTAAAATCTACAGAAGTCATATCACAACCTAGAAACTTAACATCTGTTAAGTGTGAATCTGCAAACGATGATGATGTCAAATCTATATTATTAAATACAGCACCCTCAATATTTGCACCTGAGAAGTCAACTTCGCTTAAATCAATAGGACTTCCATCTATCTCTTTGTTAAATGATTCGACATCATTTAATAATAAATCTACTAATTCATCTTTCGATAACATATAATTCCATTCTCCTAATTTATTAAATCAATTTGCATTGCTAATAATACAGCCTGCGTACGGTTTGCAACTTTTAACTTTTTAAAAATGCTATTTAAATGTGTCTTAACTGTCACATCTCTGACGCACATTTTATCCGCAATTTCTTGATTGCTTGCACCTTTTGCTACTAAAGCTAAAACTTCTTTTTCTTTTGGAGTTAAAGCATCAATATTTACACTCTTATTCAAAGTTTTTTCAGTTTTTGTCAGTGCATCTTTTTGCCATTGCGAACGTCTTAAAACTGCTTCAATTCTTGCTAAAAGATTAGGTAAAACAAAAGGTTTTACGACATAATCGTCTGCACCAATTTTTAAGCCAGAAACAACTTTTTGATCTTCACTTACCGCAGTTAACATAATTACAGGTAAAGTTTCTGTTTCTTTATTCTTTCTAATGGCCTTTAAAGTATCCCACCCATCCATGTTAGGCATCATCACATCAAGAAGAACCAAGTCAAAATGTGCATTCTCTTTAGACAAAGCTTTTAAAGCTTCTAGACCGTCAGTCGCAACAGTCACATCATAGCCATACATAGGTAAAGCATCTGCCAAGAATTTCGGATTATCATCCACAACTAAAATTGAAGCAACTCCACCCATTTTATACCAATCTTTCTTTTAAAGCTTTTAATGCAGCTTGCAATCTATCATCGACTTCAAGCTTTTGCAAAATACTTGCAACGTGAGCTTTTGTTGTATTAATACTTACAAATAACTGATTCGCAATCTCATTATTACTATAACCTTCTGTTATAAGTTTTAAAATTTGTGCTTCTCTAGATGTTAATCCATAATCTTTTTCAGGTTTTGGTTCAACCTTTTGAGATTGAGCAGCAGCATCAAGTACAATATGAGCAATACTTGGATCAAACCAAGAAGCTCCATCTAATACTGATAATACAACCTCTGTCAATCTCTTTGGATTAATTTCTTTTGAACAATATGCATTTGCGCCTGCTTTAAGACTGTTAAGAACTTCAGTAGAATCATTATGAGAAGTTAAAATAACAATCTTTATTTCATTATTAATAGCTTTTACTTTTTTAGTAGCCTCAATTCCGTTTATTCCAGGAAGCCCTAAATCCATAATAACTAAATCAATTTTATTATTTTGCACTATTTCAATACCTATTTCCGCAGATTCTGCTTCATACATATTTTCTACGTATTCACAAGACTCAAAAGCGGTTTTTAAGCCAAATCTTGTTAATTCATGGTCTTCAACAATTAAAATATTGCTTTTCATAGCTTACCTGCCCATATTTTCCTTAACACAATAATCGGAATTTAATTTCATACACCTAACTAAAGATTGTTCGGATCTCGTGATATCCCCCTTAGCCTTTAAGACCAAGCTTAAATAATAATAGTATTTAAAATTATTTTCGTCAATATAGTAAGAGTTTTTTAAACAAGTTTCAGCTAAAGAATAATTTTCATCTTTTATTGCCAAATCAGCCATCTCTAACCAAATATCATTGTTCGTAATATCTAGGGATATGACTTTTAGCAAATAATCATCAGCCCTTTGAGGAAATACTTCTAATGCACCTACCAATATATCACCGTTTTCAGAATTTTTCTTTAAGAGTTTCTCGTATAATTTTTTAGACTTTTTATCTTTATTTAATGCTAAATATGATTTTGCAATACCAACTATAGGCGCAACTTCACTTTTATTAGACTTCTTAGCTAATTTATAATAATCAAATGCTTCATTAAATCTTTTTTCATCAAACGATAAATCTGCTAAAGTCAAATTAGCTAAATAGTTTTTATTGTCTTCTTTCACAGCTCTTTGTGCAAATTCTTGAGCTTTCAGTGGCTCATCATTTTCATAATAAATTCGGCTCAACAAACCAAATACTCGTGATGAATACTGTTTTGCTTGCAAAATTGTTGATTGTAATACCTTTGTTGCCAAAAGACTCTTACCTTGTAAATGATAATAATATGACAAATGGTAATCTTTTAAAGGTTCATCTTTTGCAACTTTATACAAAACATACTCCTCAACAGATTTTATTTTTTCTTGGAAGTCTACTGTTGAAAAAGATATATTATTAATTTCTTCTAGCACCTTTAATGCTTGTTTAGATTTTTTTGAATCAGCTAATATTTTAGCTTTCAAAACTTTATAATTTACATTTATATCGTTTTGTGTAACTGCATTATTAACATATTTCAAAGCTTGTGATAAATTATTTGACTTATAAAAACCTAATGCTATTAAATAATTTCTGAAATCATTATCAAATGCTTCTGAGCTATTCTGAAGTTCTGATGTTGTTTCTATTGCTAGATTGTTATAAACAATACTTGCATAAGCATCTGATAGGTACACTATTTCTTTAGCATTTAGCTTTCCTGAAGGATAATAGTATTTATGAATATCATTAATATAATTTTCTGTATATAAATTTTTATCCAACTTGTTTATCATTTCTTCTGACAAATCAAAAAAGCCATATTCAGCCATTTTCATTGCATATGTCAAAAATACATAATCATCATGAGAAGTTCTTGCTATTAAATCAGAAAAATCATCACGAGAAGCTTTAACATTTCCTTGCAAAAAGCGATTCTCTGCTGAAGCATATTTTGCTTTTATAAAATTATCTTTCTCCAACACATCTGGATTTGCTATCTTTGTTTCAGCTCTCAGCTTCAGAGATTCTTGCTCAGTCTCTGCTAAAGCAAGATTACACATCCCCAATATTGTCATAGATAAAATTAAAAATTTAATCGTTAATTTATTCATGTTCTAAATCTACACCTACATAATATTTGTTAAACACTAAAAGTAACTTATTACTACAATTATTTACGATTGAATAATATAAATCAAGCAAATTGTATTTATCCAATGTAACAAAGTCATTTTCATCAAACTCCAATTGATTTTCTGTCAAGAAAACATTTACAATTTTACTTAGTTTAATAGCTAAAAACTTCTCTACTACGAGTGGATCAAAATGATTTCCAGAACCTTTCATTATGATATCAATAACTTTTTCTATAGGCATTTTGTCACGATAATGACGTTTTGATGTAATAGCGTCAAAAACATCAGATACTGCAAGAATTCTACCTCCAAAAGGTATTTCCTCACCTTTTAGACCTCTGTAATATCCGGAACCGTCAAATTTTTCGTGGTGAGAACACGCAATCTCTGTCATTTGTTGAAAATCTTTTGACAAAGTCGGATCGTA
>JAZNBJ010000075.1:0-10215 GCA_045586965.1 Candidatus Gastranaerophilaceae bacterium
AAAAAAAGCAATAAAAGGACTTAAAATACTAATCGTTACTTATAATTTGGTTATAAAAAATAGTATACAAGGTAATTTGGATTATGAATATAATCTTAGATTAGGAGAAAATATTGGAAGTTTATCTTATGAACACATTTCCGAATATAAAGAACATCCTTTATATGAAAATTGGAATAAAATAATTAAAAACGGAAAAAGAAACCCTAAAAATATTAGCTGTATGATTTGTTCATTTATAGATAAAATAAAACTAAGTTGGGCTAATTTTATCGGATTTTTTACTTATAAACCTCAAAATTGTCGTAAAGACAAAGGAGAAAAAACAAATGACAAGAGTAAATAAATACGATACATATAAAGATTCTGGAATTGAGTGGATTGGTGAGATACCACAAGAGTGGTCTTTAGTAAGAGCAAAGCACCTTTTTTATCAATCTTTTGAAAAAGGTGGTAATGATTTAACATTATTATCAGCTACACAAAATGAAGGGGTAATACCTAAAGATAGACTAGAAGGTGTTGTTCAAGTTAAAGAAGATGCGGATTTATCTGTATTTAAAACAGTAAAAATTGCAGATTTTGTTATTAGTTTAAGAAGTTTTCAAGGTGGTTTTGAACACTCAAATTTTAATGGTGTTATAACTCCAGCATATACTGTTTTTAGGAATAAAAAACCAATAAACCATAACTATTTTAAAATGTTATTTAAATCTGACGGCTTTATTGCTAAAATTAATTCTTTAACTACAGGTATTCGAGAGGGTAAAAATATACAATATGATGATTTTGCGGATATGATATTGCCTTGGCTTGATATAGAAGAACAACAAGCCATTGCTGATTATTTAGATAAGAAATGTGGGGAGATTGATAAGGTTGTTGAGGCCGAAAAGTCAGTTATTGAAAAGCTCAAAGAATATAAGCAATCAGTCATAACCGAAGCTGTAACAAAAGGTTTAGACAAATCAGTTCCACTAAAAGATAGTGGCATAGAATGGATAGACAAAATCCCTCAACATTGGAATATAACACAAATTTCAAAATTATATGAAGTAATATTAGGGAAAATGTTATGCACAAACCCCTCAACTGATACAGATACATTAGAAAATTATCTATGTTCTGCAAATATAAAATTTGATGGTGTTAAAACTGATGAAATAAAGCAAATGTATTTTAACAAAAATGAAAAAGATATGTATTTGCTAAATAAAAATGATATTGTCATATCAGAAGGTGGTGATGCAGGAACTGCTTCAATATATAATGGAGAAGCACAACCTTGTTACATACAAAATGCGGTTCATAAGGTTTGTACTTTTGATATTAATAAGATGTTAAATAAATTTTTGTATTATTGGATTTTTCTTTGTAAAAAATGTGGCTATATTGATTTAATTTGCAACAAAGCAACCATAATGCATTATACAAAAGAAAAAGTTTCAAAAACTCCAATAGTCTTTTTACCAATAGAGGAACAGCAGCAAATAATAGATTATCTTGACAAAAAATGTTCTGAAATAGACAAAGCCATAGCAGACAAAGAACAATTAATTGAAAAATTTATTGAATACAAAAAATCTTTAATCTACGAGTGCGTAACCGGTAAAAGAAAGGTGGTGTAAAAATGTGTGTACCTCCAACAGCAGCAATAGATGTAGTAAAAGCAACTTATAATGCGGGGAAAAAAGCTTTAGAAATTGCTGATAATTTAAAACATGTAGAATTAAAAGAAGCTATTTTAGAATTAAAAGAAGAGAATCTTTTATTACGAGAAAGAGTGCTGTTTTTAGAAGAAAAATTGAAAGAAAAACAACAATTTAATATGAAATTTGAGAATAATCAATATTGGAATTATAGGGAAGATGGTACTAAAGAAGGGCCTTTTTGCGTAACTTGTTGGGATTATAATAAAACGGCAAGTCGTTTGATTGATGGTTATTATTGTGGAATATGTGTAACAAAGAGAGGTCGTAAATAATAAATGAAAGATATTTTATTAGTTTTAATAGGTGCAATAATATCCTGTGGCACAACCTTTTTTCTTGATTGGATTAAATGTGGTCGTGAAGAAAAAACCTACTATAAAAGAAAAAGAGAAGAAACTTATATAGAAATGCAAGATTATATAACGGATTTAAACGCACATTGGAACGAAGTTAAGAACAAATTTTTAAATAATGATTTAAGATTAAAATATAATGCTTTAAGAAGCAAATCTCATACATATTGCAAAAAGGAAATTGTAGATTATTTTTATGAAATTGCAAGTGATTTAATGACAGGAAACAGAAAAGATGATTTACAGGATAGAATGGATAGTTTTATAAATATGGTAAGATGTGATTTAAAAATAGAGGAATAAACAATGCAAGATACTTTATTAAAAGAAAAACATTTTGAAGAAGCTATTGAAAAATATTTAATTGAAAAAGGTGGATACGCTAAAGGTTTATCTGACGATTTCAACAGGGCAACGGCACTTGATGAACAAACATTTATCAAGTTTATACAAGCTACTCAAAGCAAAGCTTGGGAAAAGCATTGTAAGAATTATCCAACAAATCCAGAGCAAGCTCTTTTAAAACGTTTTCAAGATGAAGTAGCTTCAACAAATATTTTATGGGTATTAAGACATGGTTTTAAAGATAGAGGAGTGCAATTTAAAGTTTGTTATTTCAAGCCTGAATCATCTTTGAACCCTGAAACTATTGAAAAATATAATCAAAACATTTTGCATTGTACTCGCCAAATGAAGTTTTCTCTTTTAGATGAAAGAAGTATTGATATCGTTCTTTTATTAAATGGTATTCCTGTTGTTTCAATGGAATTAAAAAATCAATTTACAGGTCAAGACACAACAAATGCGATTAATCAATATAAATTTGACAGAGCAACTAAAGACAAATTGTTTGAGTTTAAACAAAGAGTTTTAGTGCATTTTGCAGTTGATTTATACAACGTATTTATGACAACAAGATTGCAAGGTATAAGCACTTATTTCTTGCCATTTAATCAAGGTTCAAATGGAGCAGGACAAGTTGGTGGCAAGGGTAATCCTACTGTTGAAGATGATTTTGTTACTTCATATCTTTGGAAAAGAGTTTTAAACAAAGATTCTTTACTTGAAATTTTACACAAATATATGCACCTGCAAGTTGAAGAAAAGAAAGACGAAAAAGGAAATATTGTTAGCAAAAAAGAAACAATGATTTTCCCTAGATATCACCAACTTGATGTTGTGTCTAAATTATTAGCAGATGTCAAAGAAAACGGAAGCGGAAAAAATTATTTAATTCAACATAGTGCAGGAAGTGGAAAATCAAATTCAATAGCTTGGCTCGCTCATAGGTTATCAGATTTGCACAATAAAAATGACGAAGTAATTTTTAATTCTATTATTGTTGTTACAGACAGAAAAGTTTTAGATAGCCAACTGCAAGATACTATTTATCAATTTGATCACGTTGATGGAGTTGTAAGACCTGTTAAAGATGGTTCAAAAGGTTTAAAAGATGCTCTTAATGATGGCGCAAAAATTATCATAACAACATTGCAAAAGTTCCCATATATTTATCAAGATGTAGAAGCAACAGGCAAAAAATATGCCATAATCGTTGATGAGGCACATTCATCTCAAACAGGTACTGCTGCAAAAAAATTAAAAGAAGCATTAGGTGATTCAGAAGAAATTTTAGAACAATTTGCAAGAGAAGAAGCAGAAGAGGAAAGCAAACAACAAGATTATGAAGATAATTTAGTTAAAGAACTCGCGACACATGGCAAACACGATAATCTTTCATTCTTTGCTTTTACTGCAACACCTAAAAACAAAACATTGCAAGTGTTTGGCAACCAATGTGAGGATGGGAAATTCAGACCATTCCATATTTATTCAATGCGACAAGCGATTGAAGAAGGCTTTATTCATGATGTTTTAGCAAATTATACAACCTATAAACAATATTATAAAATTGCAAAGAAAATTGCAGGCGATCCTGAATATGACAAGGCAAAAGGAGCACGAGCCGTATCAAGATTTGAAAGTTTACACCCTCACAATATTGCTCAAAAAACGGCTATTATGGTTGAACATTTTAGAGAAATTACAGCAAATAAAATTGGCGGCAAAGCAAAAGCTATGGTTGTAACGGCTTCAAGATTACACGCAGTTCGTTATTTGTTTGAGTTTAAAAGATATATTGAAGAACATAATTATAATGATTTAGATGTATTAGTAGCTTTTTCCGGCTCAGTAAAAGACAATAATGAAGAGTGGACAGAAGAAAAAATCAATAAAAATAAACAAGGCGAAACAATTAAAGAAACTCAACTTAAAAAATATTTTCATGATGATTTTAACATTCTTGTTGTTGCAGAAAAATATCAAACAGGTTTTGATGAGCCTTTATTGCACACTATGTTTGTTGATAAAAAATTAAATAGCGTTAAGGCTGTACAAACATTATCAAGGTTAAATCGTACTACAAGGGGTAAGGAAGACACATTTGTGCTAGATTTTGTTAATACACAAGAAGAAATCAAAGAATCTTTCCAACCTTTCTATGAGGCTACTGTGCTTGAAGAAGAAACAGATCCTAATTTAATTTATTCTATGAAACGGAATTTAGATGAGTTTCATATCTATCAAAGTGCAGAAGTTGAAAACTTTGCAAAGAAATTTTATCAAAAAACAACGCCTACTTTAGACGTTTTAAGTGGGGTATTAAAACCTGCTACAGATAGATATAACGTTTTAGATGAAAAACAAAGAAACGAATTTAAATCTTTATTATATTCATTTGTTAGAACGTATTCTTTTATTATTCAAGTTTGCAGAATTTTTGATAAAGATATGCAAAAATTCTTTGTGTTTGCAAAATATTTAACTAAAGTTTTACCAAAAGATGATACAGAAAATGTGAATTTGAATGATGAAATTTTACTTGAATATTATCGATTAGATAAAACTGCTGATGGCAATATCAACCTAGATAAAAAAGGTGAAGTTGATGTTCCACCTCTTTCGGGTGCCGGTGTTGCAGGAACAAAAGAAAAAGAAAGTTTATCTGAAATTATAGAAAAATTCAATAAGAAATTTGGAACTGCTTTTACTGAGATGGATAGAGTTTTAGCACAAATTAAAAATGATATTATGAAAGATTCTCAAATAGTTAATACTGCAAAAACGGGTAATAGAACTGCTTATAATTCTTTATCTGAAAAAGAGTTTGATAATGTTGCAATGAATCGATATGAAGAAAATGATTCATTCTTCAAAACTCTATTTTCTGATGCAGAAAAATTCAAATATATCAAAAAACGCTTATTAGATGAAATTTATAATGAAATCAGAAATCTAAAAGAATAATTTTCTTGACTTCCACCTACTTCCAAGTGATGTATGTCACAACCTAAAAGGAGGTTGTGTATGGAAGAAAGATTTGTTATCAAAAGAAAAGATTTTAAAAAGTTAGAACGGTATGCTGAAAATATCTACAACACAGCAGTTGTTATTGATTATTTTTGCTCATCACAAAAAGAATATGAAGAACTTTATAACCTAACCCCGATTGTGAAGAATCTTCGTCGTGATGCAGACCAAGTTAATGCATTTTTTATAAATTATCCTGAAAGTATTGATTAGATTCCATTTTCAAAAGCTGTTCTTTTCTATGAACTCCACAAGCAAAACCTGTTAGTTTGCCGGTTTTTGAAATAACTCTATGACAAGGAATGATGAGCAAAATTGGATTTTTATTGCAAGCAGAACCTACTGCTCTTTGTGCGTTAGTGTTTCCAATAGCTTCAGCTATTTCTTGATAAGATTTAGTTTCCCCATAAGGAATTTTTAATAATTCTGCCCAAACTTTTTTCTGAAATTCAGTTCCTTTCGGTGAAATGTTTAGTTCAAATTTAGTTCTTTTCCCTGCAAAATATTCATCAAGTTGTTTTGCAACTTGAGCAAAATAGCCTGTTGCTTCAGAAATGTTGTCACAACTTTCAACGACTTTAAGTCCTAAAATTACATTGTTTTTAAGCTCAATCTCCAGTATTCCAATAGGCGAGTTATAGTAATAGTATTCTATTTGCATAATGGGTTAATAATATTTTTAAAGAATGCTGCTGCAACTGAGTCAATCTTTTCAATAACTTTGGTCGGGCTATAAAAACTGTTTGAATCTATATCGTGCTTCATTGATATCACGAATTGTTTTATATCGTTTTTAACAAACAACTTCATATCAAAAACCTCATAAGGTTTTCCATCAAAGTCTTTACGTTCTTTAAGCTGTTTAAAGCTGACTGAACCTAGTGACTTATTCCCTTTTATTATTGGCTCAATACAAATTTTATCTTCTTCACCAATCTGTAACTTATCAAAGAGTCGTATTATTTCTGTTATTTGAACTTTATTACTTTTTCCAGTAAATGCCGGTAATTTTATTTCATTACAAAACTCTCTGTTATTAAAATTCAAGCTAATACTAAAACAGCGATCTTTTGCAGATTTAAAATATTTAGGATTTAATTGCTCAACAATGATATCAGTTTTTAAGATTTTTTCTGTTTCTAAACTTTTTCTATAGCAATCAATACGTTTCGCCAAATTGCTGATATCCTTACTATCAAAACTGATATTAATATTTTTGTTATATTCTTTTTGGAGTTTTAAGCTAATGTCTTTAGCTTCTTGTAACCAAGAATAGCAAACATTGTTCATTATTGCATCAAACTTTTTCTTTGGTGTAAATTTATTTGGTGCAGTAGCTGCAATCTCGCGAACATCATCATACCAAGTTTCATGCATTCTACTAAAATGTTTTATATCTGGATGATTGTCGAGATAAGCTAATAATTCTTTTGCAATAAAAACTTGATCAATATCTACGATTCCATTATCTATAACATTTTGCAAGATAGTTGCAATATGTTTCCAAGAAAAATGAAACAGGTTTTTTCTAGTTTTTAATTCTTTAACAGGAGTCATGCTCGGCGTAGTAACATAATCATTAGAAATTGTTATTAGATAATCAACCTTGCACTCTTTTGCTTTTTGTAAATATTTTTCTATTTGTTCCTTTTCTAATTTGCCCTTGGTCTTTACTTCAAAGAAGAAGCTATAATCAACGTTTTGGGCAGAACCAGTTGTTAAAAATATTAAACCATCAGGTCTATCTTGTTTTTTATTTGGAATAATTTCTGAATATGCGTGTAATTTTGCAGTTTTATTAGTAATAGTGTTTATGCCTATTATTTTAAAGAAAGTTTCGCGAAATTCTTTTATAGCACAAAGGCTAGATAATAGGATACTAGTTGTGTTTACTTCGTCTGTAATTTTTAAATTATTTGTTGGAAATAATCTAGCTCTTTTTCTTTCTAACTCATCTGTTTTATACATCAAATCGGCACAAGCTTTATCAAATGTTCGCATATTCTCACTCCTATATATGGCGAATTATACCACTTTTTTCAAGCATTTACAATAAATTAATCATATGAAGGCAACTGACAATACTTATTATCTTCTTGCCAAATTCCTTTGCGTTCGGTGCAATCTTCCGAAGTTCTTATGCAATAGCCATTGTCTTTCATTTCGCATCTATGACGATGATAATCCCAACAACCCCCGTGGTCTAGGCAGGAATCGACTTGCATAAACTCAGAATTACAAAACCTTACACAGCCTGCGACTGCTAATGCAACAACTATCAAAGTTATCCAGTTTGAAGCCTTCAAAATCATATCGTCTTACGCACCTTTACCCATTTCGTAGGCTTCGGTCAAAAATTTTGTGCCGTTGATTTCACCACGTTCGTAAACGCCTTTGGCATAAATTACGCCCATTTCCTTTGAGCCTTCAAGGCACGCAGCAAGCCCTCTAAAACATTCCAAAGTGCAATCCATTGTGTGTTTTTCGTCTTCTGCCGCAGTCATAATATAATAAAATTCTTTATCCCTAAACTCCAACCAACGAGCAACAGTTCGGTCGATTACAGCTTTTAATTGTGCAGAAATTGAATAGAAATAAACAGGGCTTGAAAGCACAATCACATCAGCGTCAAGCATTTTTTGTAAAACTTCTGCCATATCGTCTTTAATCACGCAAACTCCTGTATCTTTGCAAGCATAGCAACCCTTGCAGTAGCCGATGCTTTTACCAGCAACGAATATTTTCTCAACCTCGTTACCCGCTTCAATTGCGCCTTTCATAAACTCGTCACAAAGTGTATCTGAATTCCCGCCTTTTCTTGGGCTTCCTGACAAAATCAAAACTTTTTTCATATAAAACTCCTTAATCTATACTTTGATTTTATCGCTGAAAAAAGTCGGTTTCAAGCTTTTCTGAAAACCTATTTTCTTTTGCGTTTTGGGGCAGTTATATCAAAACTTTTTCGGATGATTGCGTCCAAAACATCGTGCTCAATATTATTCACATCGACTTTACACCAATGAGTTTTGTTCATATGCCAAGCAGGAAAAACACTTTCAGGATACTGTTCTTTTAAAAGCGAAATCGTTTCCGGCTCAGCCTTAAGATTAATAAAAAGTTTGCCGTCTTGTTCAAAGACCACGCCAAACCATTTTTTGTTGGACTCGTGGCGCAAAATCGGCGTGTTTTCGTACTTATCATCTGCGAATGGATAAGTCTCAATCGCATCAGCATCAATCAGACATCTTTTAATAAGCTGTTTTTTGTTCATAACCTAATTTTATCATAATCATACTATCACTTTTTATGAAATTAGTTTATAATTTTCTTGTGAAAAAGATTCTATTATTATCACTTTTAATATTCGCATCCACTTTAAGCGTAAGCTCTCAAGCAGACGATTCCGCTATAAAAATCTTTTTTGTCGACCCTGTGAACAAGCAAAGAATTGCAACAGGTAACGAAAGTGAATCTATAAAAGCACTTAAAAACTTGATTGATAATTCTACTCAATCTATCGATTTTGCGATTTATGGAATAAGCAACCAAGAAATCTTTGACGCTCTAAAATCAGCTAAGCAACGAGGAGTCAAAGTGCGTGGCGTGGTGGATTTTAATAACAACCAAGAAAACCCATATTCTTTGACTTACAAGCTTATTGAAGAGTTCCCAAACACAAAAACGGATTACAAAAAGGTTGAAGATTTTAAGATTAAATCAAGCGATTATGTGCAACAAGTCAAATATTATTTCAACAAAAAAGTTGTGAACGCTTCCTTTGTAAACAAAGGGATTAAGGACTATAACGACAAAATAATGCATAATAAATATTTTATCGTTGATAACAAATACGTTTGGACTGGCTCTATGAATGTGAGCAACAGTTGCTCTACTTATAATGCAAATTCAAGCATTTTGATAAATTCACCAGAGCTTGCAAGGCTATACAAGGAAGATTTTGAGCTTATGTATTTGAACTCAAAATTTCATAAAGACAAAGATTATAGACCAACTCCGCAAACTGTAAGCCTAAAAAATTCTAAAGTAACTGCGTTTTTATTACCAGAAGACAATACAGCCTATGAGCAAATTAGCGAGTACATAAACAAGGCTGAAAAATATATTTATGTGCCAATGTTTTTCTTTACACATACAAAATACCCTCAAGATTTAATAAATGCCTACAATCGAGGTGTTGATGTGCGTGTGATTATTGATGCGACTTCAGTAAGGACTGGATATTCAAAACATCAAATTATGCGTATGGCAGGAATCCCTGTAAAAGTCGAAAACTGGGGCGGTAAAATGCATATGAAATCGCTAATTATTGATGATAAATATTTACTAATCGGCTCAATGAATTTTACGGCTGGTGCTCATTATCAAAACGATGAAAACTGCTTGTTGATTGAGGATTCTAATACCACAATCCAAGCACGAAAGAATTTTGAATATATGTGGGATTCGATTCCGAATAAATGGCTAAAATCAGAGCCAAAACCTGAAGGCAAGGACTCAAAATATTCTTGTAGCGATGGAATCGATAACGACCACGACGATTTGATAGATGAATTTGATCCTGATTGTAGAGCTATAAGATTGTTCAAAAAAGAATACACATTCAGCCAAGTTGGCCCATTTGAGCCTTAAATAGTTGTGATTAGAAGATTGTTTTTTACTTGCTTTTTCTTGCCATTTCTTGCAAAATTCTCACGTATTTTTTTAATGTTTTCAGGCAAAATCATATCTTTTAATGGGTAAGACATATTCCAACCGTA
>JAZNBJ010000076.1:0-6330 GCA_045586965.1 Candidatus Gastranaerophilaceae bacterium
AGTCTTACGTCTGGGTGAGTGTTAACAACACCTAAACAGTTAGGGCCAACGCATCTCATGCCATATTCTTGAACTTTTGCAAGAAGTTGTTTTTCAGCTTCTGCGCCTTCTTTGCCAGTTTCTTTGAAACCAGCTGTAATAACAACAAGTCCGCCAACGCCTTTTTGATGGCATTGATCGATTGTATCTAAAACAAATTTTTGGTTAACAACGATGATAGCTAAATCAACTTCACCTGGAACTTCAAGGATTGAAGTGTAAGCTTGTAAGCCTTCGATTACTCCGCCTTTTGGGTTAACAGGGTAGATGTTACCATTAAATTTGTACTCTTGTAATCTTTTCATAATGTCGGAACCAATAGTGTGTTCTTTGGTAGATGCACCAATAACAGCAACTGATTTCGGCTTCATAATTTTGTCTAAATTAGTCATTAGTAGCCCCTTTCTTTTTGCTTGTTTAAAGTACACTAAAATTGTACTACAAACAGGGTTAAAAAGTATATGGGAAAAGAAAAATCTTTATATTTTATTAATGTTTGAAAAATTTTTAGAAATTTACCACATGACTTTTGAAGAAAAATCATTATATTTCATACAAACGGATGAAATTTCTTTTTATTTATAAAGAAATCAACTATTTTTACCGATAATACTGAAAGGAAGGACGGTCAAAATTGTTTAACACAATGAATTCAGTACGCCCAAGACCTTATCCACAAAGGAACAACGGCTCTTATAACGCAGGAAACAACGCCACTGACAAAGATGGCCACAATTCTAATGGCGGACAACAACAACAGCAACAAGGTCAAAACCAACAAGTTATTGCCCGTGGTCGTGCTGAAGATATGCAACAAGCTCCTATTCAAACTCAGCATGTATATGAGCCTGCACAAAATGCATATCCACAAAGACAAACTTATCAAGTTCACACACCGCCTCCAATGAGGATTTCACCTAACATTCAACCACATCAAATTAACCCTCAACAGTATCAAAGTATTCAATCAAGCTATCAACCGCTTAATCAACCTGCAGCAATGCCACAAGCAGCTCCTGCGCAGCAAAGGAGCAACAAAGTAAACATTGCACAGATTTTAAAAGATTTCAGAAGCACAATTAAAGCAATCGCTACACCTCCTGAAATCGAAGAAGATGTTAATCGTTATTTACAAATCGTTGAACAGCAAGTTCGTGAGCCAAAGCCTCAAGTTAACTTAATCCAAAGCAACTTAAAAATTGCGGCATCACTTTTAGACAAATACATTTCTGAAACTTTAAACAAAGATTCAAAAGTTGTTCAAAACTGGCTTGATGCTTTATTCTTACAAAGAATTAATTACAGCTATAACGAAGAAGAGGTTAATCCAAACTTCTTAGTAAAATTCCCTGATCAAACACAAAAATCAGCTCAACCTCAGCAAGAGGTGGTTGAAGAAGAAGCGCAACCAGCTGTTCAAGAAGTTGAACCAACTCCAATTCAAGCAGTCGAGCCTGTTGAGATTGCAGAAGAAGGTATTATTGAGCTTGAAGAATTAAATCCTCAAAATGAAGAAGATTTTATCCAAGCACAAGAAAAGATTTCTACAAAACCAAATATTACAATAATTCCACAGGATACAAGACTAAAATCTTTGTTTATGGAAGCTAAAAAGCAAGCTTTTTCTAACAATCCACAAAAAGCTATGGCAATTTTCAAAGAAGCTTTCAATCGTGCTGGAGAATTGAAAGATAACGAAACTCAATCAAGAATTTGTTTAGAAATCGGCAAAATTTATGATGATAACGATTTTGTTGTACAAGCGCTTAACAGCTACAACAAATCACTTCAATACACTACTGACACAAATGTTAAATCAAAAGCACATTTTTCAATGGCGCAAATTTATGATGACGTAAATCAAGTTGAACCAGCTTTAAATCATTACATCACATCAATTTCTTATGCTTGTAAAACTGATGATTTAATCGGTCAATCAGATTCTTTAACTAGAGTTGCTAATATTTTTGCTGATAAATACGACGAAAACGCTTTTGAATACTATGATGTTGCACGCAGATTAGTTGAGCAAACTGCTGATGATAACATGAAAGGCTATGTGCTTTCAAACACAGCTGATGCTTGTGTTCAGTTTAGAAAAAATGATAAAGCTTTGAAATATTACGCAGAAGCAGTTAAGAATTATGAAAAAACAAATGCAATGGAAGAAATTGCACAAAACTACAAATCTGCAGCAGAATTAATGATTCAATTTAATAGCCCTAATAAAGCAAAATCATTGCTTAAAAAAGCCATGATTAACGCTGTTAAAACACAAAACGAAGATTTGATTTCTGAAATTAACCTTCTTCTTGCAAGTGTTGCATAGTTTTTAGCTTTTCTTTTATTAGAACAATTTTTAATTTTTATCTTTGCTCCTTGTTTGATTGTTTTTTTAAGTTATAATTATTTATAACTTAAAGGGATTATGATGACGACTAAACAGAATCAATATAGAATAACTGTTGCTGATATGGCACCACACGTTCATAGCTTCGCTTTTAATGAAAACAAAGTCGATAAGCTCGTTTTGTGGATTAAAGATTGGATAAATTTGTCCCTTGAATGTGGAAAGATTAAGCCTTATGATTTTTTACCATCTAAAGGAGATTTAGCCTGTCATATTGGCGTAAGTATCGGCACTATGCAAACAGTTTTTAGACGTATTGAAGACGAAGGATATATTGAGTCAAAGCAACGCATTGGAAGCTACATTAGTAATAGAAAAAAGAACAAAGGTTTGCAAAAATTAACATCAAAAAGAGAGCTTGCAATAGAAGTATTAAAAAGGTACATTTTAGAACAAAATTATAAAAAAGGCGATAAATTTTTATCTTCAAGAAAATTAGCAGAAATAACAGGTTTCTCTAATACAGTTTTGAATAATGCAATTAAATCTCTTGTATTAGAAGGTATTTTGGCGCATAATAGCAGATTTTTTGTTATAGATAACTTGGATTACAAAGTTAAAATAGTTCAACAAAAAACACTGGTTGAAAAAATTGCTGATAATCTAAAAATTTTTATTGAAGAAAATCTAAAACCAGGTGATAAATTACCATCTAATGAAGAATTAGTGAAAATGTTTAAAGTGAGTGCAAAAACTATTCACGATTCAATAAAACTATTATCAAAAGAAGGCTTGCTATACACTCGCAGAGGAAAATATGGAACAATAGTTTTAAGCTCCGATTCAGAAGAATTTGCAGAAATATATGAATATGAAAAGTTTGAGCAAAAAATAAAAAATTATATGATTTCAGATTTTCAAGTTGGTGATAAATTACCTCCGATTAGAGAATTAGCTAAAGTATACCAAACAAGCGAAAAAACTATTAAGAAAGCTTTGAATAATTTAGCTGAAGAAGGATATCTAACCTTTTCAAGAGGCAGATATGGCGGAACTTTTATCTTAGATATGCCACAAGAATCAGGCGAAGCGTACAAATGGTTGGCAATTAGTACAGACTACATGTCTAATTAAAAATTTTGCTTAAAAGCCTTTAATCACGTGTGAATACTTGAAAATTAATATAATTATGATATCATTAGTTATGTAAGTACAAAAAAAGGAGACAAAATCATAGCTAACGAAGATAGAGGCGCAAATAAAGGCGCAGGAAAAGATAAACCGCTTATTAATGAAAAAATTAGAGCGAAAGAAGTAAGATTAATCGACCAAGACGGTAACAACCACGGAGTAGTTCCAACATCCCAAGCGTTAAGAATGGCAGAAGAAGCTGAATTAGATTTAGTTGTAATCAGCCCTAACCAAGCACCTCCTGTAGCTAAGATTTTGAATTACGGAAAATACAAATACGAGCTTGAAAAGAAAGCTAAAGAAGCTAAAAAGAAACAAAAAACTGTTGAAATTAAAGAAATCAAAGTTCGTTACAAAATCGATACTCACGATTATGAAGTAAGATTGAAAAATATTAGAAAATTCATTTCTCAAGGCAATAAAGTTAAGATTATTGTTATGTTGAGAGGACGTGAAATGCAACATTCACACTTGGCTGTTGAATTAGCAGAAAGATTTATTGCTGATTTAGCAAACGACCCAATCGTTGTTGAGAAAAAACCTATGGTTGAAGGACGTAACGTAACAGCTTGGTTAGCTCCACAATAGTTTATTAAATAAAAGCTTGATTAAAAAATTTTAGCAAATATAATAGTTAATGTTGATAATTTAAAAAGATTTGCCGCAATAGCTCAGTTGGTAGAGCAAGGGACTGAAAATCCCTGTGTCCTTGGTTCAATTCCGAGTTGCGGCAAATTTTTTTGGATTTTGCGTAGGCTGACTGAACGAAGTGAAGGAACGCCGAAATGACGCGGAGCAAAGTGAGTGTTAATTTGCGTAAGCAAATGGAACGAACGACTGCGTAGCGTGAAGCAATAATCCAAGATTGGTGCAAAACAACATTCTCAACTCGGAATTTATTTTTAGGATTCGTCTCGCCGATTTGCAATCGATCTCGACTACCTCCATTCAAGGATAGGTTTCAGCACTTACATTAAAAACTATTTATACACACCCGTTACAAAGTTTGCAAATTCTTCTAAAGTTGCATTTTTATTAAGCCCAATGTCATCCAAGACTTTTGCAAAATATGGTTTTGCGTCCTCTCTTACAGCACCTGACTCATCATAAAAAGCGTCAATATTATAAAACTCTTTCACACTTTTTTGTGTAAATCTTGGGCTGTAAGAATTTATAGCATTTTTTGACAATGCTTCTTGGGCAAACTTCGGTGATTTTTTCAAAATTCTGTTTGAAATTATTGCCATTTGCTTTGCATTAGCATCAATACAACGAACTTTTTGTATCATAACAAACACCTCAAAATATAATACACACGATTTGTGAATACATTATAACGCAGAGCCAACCTTTTGAAAACCCTGTTTAATTACTTAATCTTTAATTTAAACTGTTGGCTTTTTAATTTTGGTTTTAAATTTTCTAAAGCAAGCTCTAGATTATCTCTTTTTTGAACAAGTCTTATTAAGCGTTCTGTAAAACCGTTATAAACAGAGTCAATAAGTAATGCGAAAGGATTTGGCTCCTTCTCACCACTAGGGATAAGCTCTTTATAACGTTTATTTTGACAAGCTTCAATATAATTTATTTTATTAATTATTTCCCACAATTCTTGAGATAATTTTTCTTCTTTAACTTGGGCTTTTGCACCTGTATTAATTCTTGTAAAAAAATCTTTTAATTTGCAAGGCAATTCTGTTCTAACCTCAATAGGCGTTGAATTTAAGTGTGTAACTTTACCTACAAGCTCTTTTTCTTGCAAAGATAGCTCAACATGTGGTTCAAAATCAGATTTTTTGAAAACTTGCTTGTAAGCTTCTAAAGTATTCAAAGCCCCTTTTGCGTTACTTTCAAGCTTTTTATTCATTTGTTTTTTAGTCTTAAAATATTTAGAATTATCAACGTTTTCTTTCGCCCAAGCTAAAGATTCGTCAACACGTTTTTGGAATTCTTCATTAGTGAAACGTTGACGATAGCTAGTGAAGTTGATATTTGTTGATGAAATACGACTAATCATAATACATACCCTTTGGCTATATTGTAGCACAAAAATATAGAATAAGATAAAAGCTGGATTCCCGTGCTACGCACGAGAATGACAAGAAAAAGGTGCGTCGTTTACGACGCACCCTGTTTGGTATTTATTTTTGTCGGATTAGTAAATCCGACCTACGAATTTTTGTTGGGTTTCACCCAAACTATAAGCTACAAGTTATTTGTCAGGCAATGCCTGACCTACAAGCTACAAGCTTCAATTTCAGAATAGTTAATCATCACCAAATTATTATTTTCATCAACACAATAGTCATATTTAGATTTCCTAATAGTTACTATAATCGATAGGTGGAAAGAATGGTCCTCCAGGAGCATCAACACTCCCATTCTCAAACATAATAACTAAACCTTTTTCAGACGCAATAACTTGACCATCACGACCATCAAATTTTACTCTATCACCTTCACATAATTTATCAGAATTCAAATAATCATAATAATCATTATAATCATTCCCAAAATCGTAATAATTGGTATTTAGTTCCTGACTAGATTTATCACCATCTGGTCTATTAATCTTTATACCATTATTTGCCAACAAACTACCTGTGTCTATTTGATTTAAGGTTAGAAGATTAGCGTCTTTTGACACATTAATTGAGGTTCCATTTGCGACAGTTGCGTTTTCTGTTAAATTCTCAGTTTGAGTTGTCTTTTTCTGAAGACTAAGTTGTGATTGTTGTAAAGATAAATTT
>JAZNBJ010000077.1:0-28831 GCA_045586965.1 Candidatus Gastranaerophilaceae bacterium
AATATTAAGCTCTTTTGTTTTTTCTTCTTGCTATAGAACATATCCGTAATCTATACTAATTGTATCCTATGTATTTACTTAGTTCCACATTTTTACAATTTAATAACACTTTTTTCAAAAATTGTTACAAAAATTTACATAATATTCTGCAAAATGGTGTATTTATTGGACAAAGTCCCTTGCCTTTAAATCTTGTTTATAATACGATATTAGCGGTTATATAGTTTGATAGGTATAACCCTAGTCTTATAAATAGCTTACACTTTTTGCTGAATTAAGATGAAACTTTATAGCCCGTAGTAATGTACAAGTTAAAATTAAAGGAGACATGAGATGTCAACAGCATCACTTATTGAACTTTTAGAAGCTGGCGTTCACTTTGGACACCAAACTCAACACTGGAACCCAAAAATGAAACAATACATTTATGGGGCAAGAAATGGTATTTATATTCTTGATTTAAGAAAAACATCTGATTTATTAGATGCTGCTTATGAAGCAGTTAGAGAATATGCAGCAAAAGGAAGAAACGTTCTTTTTGTTGGTACTAAAAAACAAGCAGCTGAAGTTGTTGCAGAAGAAGCTACTAGAGTTGGCGCCTACTACATCAACAGAAGATGGTTAGGCGGTATGTTAACTAACTTTGAAACAATCAGAGGCAGAGTTAACAAATTAAGAGAACTTGAAGAATTCATCGCTTCAGGTCACGCTGAAAAATTACCTAAAAAAGAACAAGCTCAATTAAACAGACAATTAGCTAAATTAAGCAAAACTTTAGGCGGTATTAAAGAAATGCGCGGACTACCAGATATTATCTTCGTTGTAGACCAAGCTAAAGAAGACATCGCTATTGCTGAAGCTAACAAATTAAACATTCCTGTTATTTGTTTAGCTGATACAAATGCTAATCCAGATGGCATCAACTACGTTATCCCTGGTAACGATGATGCAATTAGAGCTATCAAATTAATTACTTCTAAACTTGCTGATGCAGTTGCTGAAGGTAAAACATTAAGAGCTAACAACGCTAACACTAAAAAAATCGAATCTGTTACAGCAGCTGATGCTGGCGTTGAAGTAGCTACAGTTTAATTAAATGAAAAATGGAAAGTGGAAAATTGAAAGTTCTTAACAATTTTCCATTTCCAATTTTCAATTTTCAATTAATTAAGATAAGGAGAAAGTATAAATGAATATTACAGCTACAATGGTTAAAGAACTTCGTGAAAAAACTGGCGCTGGCATGATGGATGCTAAAAAAGCTTTAGTTGAAGTTGAAGGTGATATGGAAAAAGCAATGGAACTTCTTCGCCAAAAAGGTATAGCTTCTGCTGACAAAAAAATGGGTAGAATTGCTGCTGAAGGTAGAGTTGGTTCATTCGTTTCATCTTCTGTTGGTGCAATGATTGAAGTTAACTGTGAAACAGACTTCGTTGCTAAAAACGAAGAATTTATCGAATTTACAAACAACTTAGCAGAATTAGTTGCAACAGCTAACCCTGCTGATGTTGATGCTTTATTAGCAACTGTTTGCCCTAAATGTGGTAAAACAGTAGAAGATGCTCTTAAAGAAAAAATCGCTTCAATCGGTGAAAAAATCACTGTTAGAAGATTCGTTAGATATGAAGGCGCAGTTGCTACTTACATCCACGGTGGTAAAATCGGTGTTCTTCTTTCTACAGACAAAGCTGACGAAGTTACTGCTAAAGACGTTTGTTTACACATTGCTTCTTCTGCTCCAGAATTTGTTTCAAGAGCTGATATCCCAGCTTCTGTTATCGAAGAAGAAACAAGAATCGAAATGGGTAAAGAAGATTTGGCTAACAAACCTGAACAAATCAGAGCTAAAATCGTTGAAGGCCGTGTAAACAAATTAATGGCTCAAAAATGTTTAATTGAACAACCATTTGTTAAAAACCCAGATCAAACTATTGAACAATACATTTCTGGCAAATTCTCAATTGCTAAATTTGACAGATTTGTTCTTGGCGAAGGTCTTGAAAAAAGAAACGAAAACTTCGCTGATGAAGTTATGAGCCAAATCGCAAGATAATTGATTTTTAGACAATTTAAAAGAACCGCTTGAAAAATCAAACGGTTCTTTTTTTAATATATTTTTTATTTAAGCTCTTGCAAATTTTAAACCTATTTTTTCTGGTTTATAAGACTCTATATAATCCAAAGCCTCTTGAGGAGTTTTAGCAACAAAATACAATTTACTAGAATCTGTATGTGCAAACTCTCTTTTTATAATAACTTCAAAAAACTCCAAAAGCTTGTCATAAAAACCATCAGTATTAAGAATTACAATTGGTTTACTATTATAACCTAATTGTTTTTGTACAATCATTTCTGACAATTCTTCCAAAGTACCAAAACCGCCTGCAATCGCAATTACCGCATCAGAAATCTCATCCAATTTAGCTTTTCTTTCTCGCATACCTGTTGTCAAGAAGAACTCGTCACAATCGTCAGGATTAGCGCATCCCATATTTGCTAATCTTTCTGGCATTACTCCGAAAATTTTTCCGCCGTTTGACTTAACAGCATTTGAGCAAGCAAACATCAAACCCAGCCTGCTTCCTCCATACACGATATTATAACCATTTTTACCAAGCAATTCACCTAACTCTTGAGCTTGTTTATAAAAGATTTCTTCCAAATAGTTTGAAGAAGATGCGTAAACGCATACATTTTTAAATTCCTTAGTCAAAACTTCCTCCGATTAAATAATAATTTGAACAGCATAGTCCTGTTCCATTTTTAGAACAATCTTGTTTTTGATAGCTTAACGATTCAGCTTTACAGAAAGGTTCAAACTTGTCATCAAAAATATTCATACCAAAAACATCTTTTCCCCATACATTTGGGCCAACTTTACCATTTACGTCATACATAAGCATTCCAAGCTTGTTGTCCTGAGGGGATTCAAACAATTTAATCGCCAATGTTGCATCTGAATATGTTGTTTTAAAATCTCTAAACCTATATGTATTATTCGGGAAAGTTCCATTCATAAAAGTAATTTTGTAGCTTGTACTATTATCTTTAATCTCAGAATTTACAATAGAATTAAGAGCCTCCGCAAAAGCAATCTTATTCTCATCTTTTTGAGTATTAATTGAATAATATATATTTGTAAAATCTTGCTGTACACTTCGCCAACGAGAAGTGTTTTTTGCTTGCATTGTATCATCCAACGATAGTGGCGCTACTAAAAATGCAACAATTAAAAATATTACAAATAATATTGAAACTTCAACTATTGTGAAACCTTTTTTCATTAAACCTCTCTTATTCTTTATTCTAAATTAGAGCTAAGCTACTTATCACTGAATATATTCACCTAGACCTTAAGCCATATCTAATCTACGTTTTTCTTCCAACAGTTTATCATATATCCATTCAGGAACAAAATTCTTGCCCAAAATAATTTGTCCGTTCATAATATTTGGAGCGTGGAAATCGGAACCACCTGTTACTATCAAACCTAGATTTTCTGCCATTGATGAAAAATACTCAACAATCGCAGGCGAATGTTTTCTGTGATAAGCCTCAATACCTCTCAAACCACAATTCATTAATTCTTTGATAAGCTTTTCTGCAATATCAATGTCATATGGATGAGCGATTACAGGGATACCACCCGAATCGTATATAACTTCAACAGCATCAAAAGGCGTAACTGTTTTTCTTTCTACATAGACTGGTGACGCTCTATGAATATACTTACTATAAGCTTCCATAATATTGCTTGTACCACCAGCATTTGTAATAGCTTTCGCAATATGCGGACGACCAATTGAACCGCCTTCCGCAACCATATTTTTTACGTCTTCAAATTTAATTTTTATGCCTTCTTTTTTACTCAACAATGCAAGTATTTCTTTCGTTTGTTTAACACGAGCTTGTTGTTGAGTTTTTAGCATATGTCTAAAATCACTTTTTGTAGCATCCGGAAAATAACCTAAGATGTGAACTTCATAGTCCTTATATAAAGTATTAACTTCAATACCTTGAATTAATTTCAAATCAACTTCTTTGGTCTTAAGATATTCCTTTGCAACCTCATGTGACAAAACATTATCGTGGTCAGTTAATGCAATTGCTTGCAAACCTGCATCAAGTGCTAAATCGACAATTTTTTCTGGAGAAAAAACGCCGTCTGAATAATTTGTGTGGATGTGATAATCACCCTTCAATCCCAGCGGAGCCACCGTCAGCCTTCCTTTCTTGTTCTTTATTATCTACTAAAATATTAATCCTTTTTATTTGTGTTGCTTTTGTTCTATCAATAAGAACCTCAACACCATTCAATTGCGCCAAACCAGTTTCAGCAATCTCATAACGTTCTGGAAGGCTTGTTGATAAACGCTTAAGTGATGTAGAATATTCCATTCCAATCACGCTATCTGCAGAGCCACAAAAACCTGCATCTGTTATGTAAGCCATTCCATTAATAATTTGTTCATCCGCTGTTTGAACATGAGTATGAGTACCGAAAAAGCCTTTAATAAGCGCATTTTCTTCATTATTAAACTCATTTGCTAAAAATTTTGAGAAACATATTTTTTCAGCAGTTGCTTCTGCATGAAAATCTATAAAAATATGCTCAACACCATCTTTTTGCAATCTTTTAATTTCCTCAACAACAATTTGCCAAGGCGAATCCATTGGTGGCATAAATACTCGTCCGAGCACGTTTATAACACCGATTTTAAACCCCTTAAACTCAAAAACTTGAGAGCCTTTTCCTGGTGTTCCTTGTGGATAATTAATTGGACGTACTAGATTATCCGCCTCATCTATATATTCGTGAATATCTTTTTTATCCCAAATATGATTTCCAGAAGTGAAACAATTTACACCAGCTTCGCTAAGATCTATATAATTTTTCTTTGTTAGTCCAAAACCATGAGATGCGTTTTCAATATTTGCAATAACAAAAGCACCCTCTGCGTCCGAAGATGACAAGAAAGACTTGAACGCATTGCGCCCCTGTCTTCCTGTAATATCTCCGAAAAATAATATTTTTAATGTGTCTTGTTTCATATTTTATATTCTGAAATGAGGTAGAGGTTCATTTGAGAAAAACAAATATTTTCCCCTTTTCCCCTATTTTGCTATTTCTGTAGTTCTAAACTCTCTTACTACAGTAACTTTAATTTGTCCTGGGTAATCAAGTTCATCCTCAATCTTCTTCGCAATATCTCTAGCAAGTTTTTGAGAAGCTAAATCATCAAACATTTCTGATTGAACAATAACCCTAACTTCACGTCCTGCTTGAACAGCAAACGATTGTTTAATACCTTCATAGCTATTTACAATCTCTTCAATTTTTTGTAAACGTTTGATATAAATTTCCAAAGTATCACGTCTAGCACCAGGTCTACCCGCAGAAATCGCATCAGCCAATTTAACTAATACTGCTTCAATAGTATTAGCAGTAACATCATCGTGGTGAGCTTCAATTGCGTGGATAACATCTTGTTTTTCACCATAACGAGATGCGAGTTCAACACCTAGTTGAATGTGTGTACCTTCTTGAGTTTGGTCAACTGCTTTACCAATGTCATGTAATAAACCTGCACGTTTTGCAACATTAACATTAGCACCTAATTCAGCTGCTAACATGCCTGCAATATGTCCAACTTCTAATGAATGTTTAAGGACATTTTGACCATAAGAAGTTCTGTAATACAAACGACCAAGGTTTTTGATAAGTTCCTTATTTAGCCCCATTATACCCATATCAACTGCAGCGTTTTCCCCTTCTTTAAGAATTTTTTGTTCAACTTCTTCTCTTGATTTTTCAACAGTTTCTTCAATTCGAACTGGGTGAATTCTGCCGTCTTGGATAAGTTTTTCTAATGCAATTTTTGCAATTTCACGTCTAACTGGATCAAAAGCCGAAAGAACAACAGCTTCTGGAGTATCATCAATAATTAAATCTACACCTGTAAGAGTTTCTAGGGTTCTTATGTTACGACCTTCACGACCAATAATACGACCTTTCATTTCGTCATTTGGAAGCGAAACAACAGAAACAGTTGATTCAACAACTTGCTCCATCATACATCTTTGCATAGTTGTTGAAAGAATTTCTTTTGCTTTCTCTTGAGCATTTTCTCTAATTTTTGCTTCGTTTTCACGAATTAATTGCAATTGTTCTTGAGCTAAATCGCTTTTTAATTGTTCCATAAGCATTCTTTTAGCTTCTTCTGTTGATAAACCAGAAATTCTTTCTAACTCAGCTGTACTTTTACCGATTAATTCATCAAGTAAATCTTCTTTTTCAATTATCTTATCTTTCATTTTATCGAGAGAAACTTCTTTATCAGTCAATTCTTGAATTTTAGTTTCAATTAAGTCTTCACGCTTAGAAAGTTTTGTCTCAATTTGAGCAAACTCTCTTCTACGTTCTCTCTCATCTTCATTAAGCTGTTCTCTCTCGTTATGCAAAGCTTCTTTAGCTTTAATCATGGCTTCTTTTTGCATAATAGCTTCTTTTGCTTGCAAATCATCCATACTTTTTTGAGTTTGTTGCACAAGATTTTTGTATTTAACTCGCTGCACGGCAATAACAGCTGCCAGCACGACTGCTACAACAATCGCAACAACCAATAATGCACTATTCATATAGCACCTTTTCTCTTTCTATTTTTTTATATATACACGACATTCGGGTACATATAACCTACCCGACAACTATTATTTAATTAAACAGCTTTGCTATCGCATATATCCTCAAAAATTAATTATCTACTACTAAGACAATCATATCATATAATGCAGTTTTTGTATATATTTATGAAGGGATTTTAACATAATTTTAATTTGTTGCTTTTATTGCACCCCAAGCACGAATTACGCCTTTTTCATAACGTATTAAATAATAACCACCCTCTTGAATATAATCAATGCTCGCCTCCATATGTACATAGTCTTTTTTAGGCATTGTTGCACCTGTTTTTGCATACTTAGCTTCAACTATCTTTCTACGTTTTTCTTCTCTTTTTTGCCTGCGTTCTTCTCGTTCAAGTTCTTTGCGTTCAGCTTTTGTTAGTTCTCTATTTTTATCTCTATATTTTTTTAATTCTGATTCATTTTCTGCAAGTTTAAACACAGGAATCACTGCAAGCAAATCTTTTGATTCAATTAAATATAAAAACTCTCTGTCATCAGAAAGAGCTAATTCATAATGACCAGGATTTATAAAATTTCCGTTATAATCTGGAATATAATCTTTTATAATCAAAGTTGGTTGTTCATCTGTTGGAATTGAATAACGGTAAATAGCATTTTGATGAATTGTAACACCAGAGGGCGTCATCGGATAAGGCGCACAAGGCGCTAAATAGTCAATATCTCTAAGTGCAGGTACTAATATTCCGTCAAGCATTTATTATACTCATAAGTTTTTTTATACCAATGTCAACTTCCTTGAAGTTTTTATCAAGAAGTCTTGAGGATGCGACAAAAATTAAAGACATGTATTTTGTATCAAAATTTTCGCAATTTTTAATATAAAGCCTGACGCTTTCTCTCATTAAACGTTTAATTCGGTTTCTTTTAACCGCTCTTTTGTGTATTTTTTTGCTCACTACAAAACCAATTTTTGTCGGCATTTCTATCGTCTTTTTTTTGCCACAAAAAACAGTTATTCCGTCTTTATGATACGAAACACCTGTTCTATAAGTAGCATTGAAAGCTATTCTTTTCTTTAATCGATTTTCTTTAGGTAACATAATAAAATAATAGCTAAATTGCGAAAACTATTCAACTATTTCACCTAAGAATTTATCATTCACAATTTCTTTCAATAAAACATTTTTAAGCGAATTATGTTCACCGTTTTCTAAAATTACGTTGATATAATTTCTTGTAACACCTTTAAATTTACCATCACGAGTTAAACGCTTTTCGATTAAGACTTCTTGAGTTGAACCAATATTAGATTTCATAAATTCTTCAAACTTCTCTGCAGAAATTTGTTTGATAATATTTGCACGTTCTTCTTTAACTTCATCTGGTAAATGACCTTGCAATTTTTCTGCTATAGTTCCTTTTCTAATTGAATAAGGGAATGTATGAATTTGAGATAATTTTGATTTTTTAAGGTTTTCAACAGTTGTTTCAAAATCTTTATCAGTTTCACCGACAAATCCCGCAATTATATCAGAACCTAAAAAAGGCTTGTCAAAACGAGAGACTATATCTTCGATTTGGTCTAAGTAATATTCAACTGTATAATGCCTGTTCATTCTTTTTAGTGTTGAATTGCAAGCTGATTGTAATGAGAGGTGAAAATGTGGACAGAATTTATCACTATCTTGTAAGAAATCAAGCATTTCTGGTGTGATTTCAAGAGGATTAAGTGAACCTAAACGGTAACGTGGAATTGATGTTTTTGTTTCAACAATTTTCAATAAATCTAGTAAGGATAATTCTTTTCCATTTATATTTACCCCTTTACCGTAAAGTCCAATATGTATCCCTGTAAACACAACTTCTTTGTAGCCTTGCGAAGCATAGCGGTTGATTTCGTTAATTATAAAATCAGGATCTGCGCTTCTTGATTTACCTCTACCATAAGGGATAATGCAATACGCACAACGATTATCACAACCATCTTGGATTTTTAAGCTTATGCGAGTTTTTGTAGTATCGTTTAAAATTACATTACAAAAATCAGTTTTATTCATTAAATCAAGTACAGCAAATTCTTCTTCATTTTTAAGAAGCTCAACAATATTGAATTTATCTTCGTTTCCATAAACTGCATCAATAAAAGGCTCTTGCAAGAGTTTTTCTTTTTCAATTTGAGCTACGCAACCAGTGAGGATTGTCTTTATTCCTTTTCCATGAGCTTGACGTAGATAGTACATCGCTTCATTATCGCTTTTATGTGTAACAGAACAAGAGTTTAGAATAAACAAATCGGCATCATCAAGTTTTTTCACTTCTTGATATCCAGCGCCAACAAGATTTTGAGAAACAATTTGTCCCTCAAATTGGTTTGATTTACATCCCATAGATTTTAGATAAAACTTTTTCATTTAATACGTCCCCTCTCCTCGGGGGAGGGTTAGGGAGGGGGCTTCTCCTTTCTACACCGAAATCAAATACCAAGTAACAAGGGTTAAATATACAGCTAACCCTACAACGTCAATTGTTGTTGCAATTACGGGACCAGAAGCTACAGCTGGATCTATTTTCATCTTTTTAAGTATCAATGGAGTACAAGTCCCAATCATAGTTGCGATGGTCATATTAAGTGCCATAGCAGCACCTACTATCATCCCTAACTGAAGATTATGTTGCCATCCCCAAGTTACAAGAGAAACTAACGCACCGAATATCAAACCGATACTTATACCTGTTAAAGTTTCTCTCCAGATGTATTTCCAACCAGAACTAAGAGTCACTTGACCTGTTGACATACCACGAACCATAAGTGTAATACTTTGTGTACCGATATTACCACCTAGACCTGCTAAAAGTGGCATAAATGCTGCGATTACAGGCAATGCTGTAAATGTATGGTCGTACTTATTAGTAACAGATACTGCAATAAATTCACCAATCAATGTGATAAACAGCCAAGGTATACGAGATTTGATAGAATTTCTCAAGCTACCTGTCAAAATATCTTCGTCCTCGTCATCACCTAAATCGGTTACGATACCTGAAGATGTCAAGATTTCGTCAGTTGTTTCTTCTTCCACAATATCTTGAACGTCATCCCAAGTAACAATCCCCTCTAGGTGGTTGTATTGGTCAACTACTGGCAATGCGTCGAACTGGTATTTCATAAAAATATCAGCTATATGTCCTTGATAGTCGTCAACGTGAACTTTTACAATATCACGATCCATTATTTCTGAAATTGACATGTTTGCAGGTTTAGTGAGCAATGTTCTTAGTGATACAACACCCAATAAATGTTCTTGTTTATCAACAACATATACATAATACAATTCAATACTATCTGTTTCAGCGTTAATTCTTATTGTATCAAGTGCGTCTTGAACTTTCATAGTATAAAGAACAGTCAATACTTGAGGGTTCATTATACCACCTGCAGTATCTTCGTTATATGTCAAAAGTTCTCGAATTTCAGATGAGAATTTCTCAGGTAATTTATTCAAATAAATCTGAGTTTCATCTTCTTCCATTTCACCTAAAACGTCCGCAGCTTCGTCGTGAGGTAATTTTGAAATCAATCTTGAAGCAAGAGATTCGTCAATATCACCCAAAATTTCTACTTGTAACTGAGCTGGCAAATATTCAATTACGTCTGCTGCTTTTTCTTCATCAAGCATAAGAAAACACTTCAAACGCTCTTCTGTTTTAAGCATTTGAAAAATATCAGCCAAATCCGCTTCGTGGAAGCTATTAAGCTCTTCACGAAGTTGTTGTTCTGTTTCTGAGTTTTCAAGAAGTTCTTGAAGTCTATCTATTGTATTTTCTATGTTTGACATTTTGGGCGCCTTTATCTAGTAGTTTTACTTTGAGGCAGACGAGTATCCTAAGCATAAATAGCAGAGTTTTAACCAATGTCTGCCGACCAAATATCTACGTGCGTAGCACTATCTATAGTTTGTAAATTGTAATGGATAATCATATTTATCTTCGTTTGAGCGAAGTAATTTGATTACATCTTGCAAATCGTCTTTAGATTTGCCCGAAACTCTAACTTGTTCACCTTGAATAGATGCTTGAACTTTTAGTTTAGAGTCTTTGATGTCAGCTACGATTTTCTTAGCTAATTCTTGGGTTAAACCTTTTCTTAGGTTATAAACTTGTCTAACATTGCCACCAAGGGCATTTTCCATTGGTTGAGCATCTAAAATTTTTATACTTAAGCCACGTTTAACAAGTTTTGATTGTAAAATATCATAAATGTTTCTTAATTTCATTTCGTCGTTTGTAGTTACTGTAATCTGTTTATCAGCTTCTAAAACAACATCTGAGTTAGAATTTTTTAAATCAAAACGAGATGTAATATCTCTCTTAACTTGATCTATTGCGTTAACTAATTCTTGTTTATCAAATTCTGAAACAACATCAAAACTGCAGTCTTTTGCCATAATATATAACTCCTATTTTACTCACATGATAATAATACCATGAAAAGTAAAATATTAAGCCATATTATATGTAATATGCTTTAAAAATTCGTTGCCAGAAATTTTGTGGTACATCTACTTCAGGACGTTTTGGCTTTACTGGCATAGAGAATGTGTATGGACAAGGAGTTAAACCGACGTCTTCATAACCAACACCGTATTTATCCTTCAAGCTTTGATAAACATTGCCAGAGCTACCAAGACCGCTCATCATTCCCATTGAATACATATTTACCATAATAGACACCTTTAATTAGTACTACACACATATATAAAGTATTTTATTCACTCTGAATTGCCTTTTTATTAACAATTCTTTACAAAAAGCTGCTTTGATAAGTATTTTAGAGATAAAATTATATCTATAGAGGAGAAATTAATGTTTCAGGATGTAGAATTTTTTAAAAACAAAATCAATGAAGGCGGCTATGTTGGGCTTGCACAAATAAATCCAATTGCAGGCAATTTAGAATATAACGCAAATAAAATTAGAGAATACCTTTCAAAAGCGGAAGAAGTTGGGCTTGATATAATTATTTTCCCAGAATTTGCCTTAATAGGTTGTGAAATGAAAGATTTTACAAATCGTTTTCCTTTTATATTGGATGAAGAAATCAAATATCTTGAAAAGATTGCTAAACTAACCCAAAGAACAACAGCAGTTGTTGGTTTTGTAGATAAAGACAATGAAAGCTCTTTTGCAATTTTGCGTTGGGGAAGAATTGATAAATTCATCAAAAAATCAGAATATTTCACATCAAAACTTCTTAATGACGGAGTTGAATACTTAATTAGACCAGTTTCAATCCCTTCAACAAGTCATTCTGAATATTATAGAAAACTATATTTGCAAGATTTATCCAAACAAACACGCAGAGCAGTTGTTGAAGTAAACCAAGTTGGTGCGATAGATAATGATTCTTATGCAGGACTAAGTTGTGTTTATGATGAAAATGGAGAGCTAATTGCAAGAGCCAAGGATTTTTCAGAGCAACTTCTCATTGTTAACCCTTTTAGAAAAATTGGAAAGATTTATAATGATTATTTTCCAGTTCCGCCAAAAGAATTTACACTGGATTATGAATGGGACTTGGAAAGAACTTATAAAACATTAGTTCAAGGCATCAGAGATTATTTTTCAAAATGCGGATTAAAAAGAGCTGTTTTGGGACTTTCTGGAGGCTTAGATTCAACTGTTAATGCAGTTTTATTAGTAGATGCTTTAGGGAAAGAAAATGTTTATGGCGTTTCAATGCCATCTAAATTAACAAGCCAAGAAAGCAAAACTGACGCTAAAGAATTAGCTAAGAATTTGGGAATAGGTTTTTCAACACATTCAATAAAGCCAATGTTTGAAACCACAAACGATTGTTTGGGGAATCTATTTAACGACGTAGAAAAAACTTGGGATGGAAGATATAAAGAGTCATTTACCCCTGATAATATTCAAGCTCGCTCAAGAGCTATCTATCTTTGGGGTATAGCAAACGAATTTTCTTCTTGCATACCGATTGCAACTTCTGATAAATCAGAGGCTTATATGGGATATGCAACAATTAACGGTGATATGTCTGGTGGTTTTGCGCCAATTCTTGACGTAACCAAGACAAAACTTTTTGCTCTAGCTCGTTGGATAAATAAAAACAGGGGGGTAAATAATGAGGGGGTAAATAATGGGGTTAAAAATGTTATTCCGGACTCCGTTTTAACCAAGCCTCCAGGAGCGGAATTAGCAATTGATCCAAAAACTGGCAAAACTCTTTGCGCAGAAGATGCGCTTATGCCTTATGAGTTTTTGGATGAAATTATATGGCGAATTGAAAATAGAAACGAATCTTATAAAGATTTAATGGAAGCTGAATTTGTTTACGAAAAGAAAAATAATATTTCTAAAGAACAAAAAGTCGAATGGCTAGATAAATTCTATCGCAGAATGTCTTTTGCTCTCTATAAAGGCTATATTATGCCGCCTTCAATAATTGTAGAAGCTCAAAATAATAATAAAACTAAGTATTTTCAACCAATTACTTCAAGTGGTATAAATTATAAAAATTTATAATTGTAAAAATTCATAAAACCATAATTATTGCTTTGTTTTAACAGATTTTATAAAAAAAATCTTGTAATATTTGTTAACAATGAAGCAATTTTTTTATGCAAAAAAACTTTATTAATTCATCAGAGGATTTTAAAATTTTTGATTTTAATTTTCCGGGGAAAATACATTTACTTAATAGTTAGGAATTTAAGGAGGATATTATCATGACAACAATTACAGCAATTAATGTTGCGACTACAGCTAATGTTAAAACTGAAACACCTAAAGAGGAAAAAGCCACTATTACATTACAAGAATGGTGGAGTGGTGAAAAATCATTAACAAGCACAGCTGCCCGTAGAGTTGGCTGGGAAAATTTAGCTGATTGGCTTGAAGACAAAGATAAAATTTGTACAGACGGACAAGATGATGGCAAATTAGGTTTTAAAGAAGGAACAAAAGCTTTTGCTAAAGGCTTATTCGGTGGTATTCCAAAAGCAATGATTAATCATCCTCTAATTACTGGTGGTGTAATTGCATTAGCAGCAGGAGCAACTGTCTTAACTGGTGGCGCTGCAGCTCCAATTCTATGGGGACTTGGTGCAGCAGGTGTTGCAATTTCAGGTAGTGCAAGTATTGTCAAAGCGGCAGCAGCTGATACTGACGCTGAAAAGAAAGCAGCATTAGAAGGTGCGGGTACATCAACAGCTGCAGCAGCTTTATTAGGTGCAACATATAATACAACAATGACAGCTGCAAAACAAGCTGGTGTAAATACAGATGGCAATATTGCGCAAACAATGAAATCTTCTGCAGAAGTTAGTGCTAAGAATATCAAGGGCAATGTTACATATTTAAAAGATGGTGTTGTTACAGGTGAAGCTACTTTGGCTAGAAGAGGTATGCAAACTTCTTTCCAAGGTGATGGAAAACCTCTTGATGCATATAGAATTAACATTGACAAAACATTAACTGTTGAACAAAACTTGGCAAATAACCCAGGGCTATCATATGAAGCAACAACTGGTCAATATTATGTACAAACATCTTGGGGAGCTAAATCTTACGTAAATCCAGATGCAGCTAAAGGTTATATGTTCGTTAAATATGGTCCTGGTGATAACAATGCAGTTGAAGGTGTTGAATTCTTAGAAACATATGTTGACTATGGTAAATTTGCAAATGGCGGAACTAAGAGCTATGTTGACCCAACAACTTTAGAAGCAGGTAAAGCAGCAAGTGTTACAAAACAAGCTCCTGGTCATTTCAAAGTTATGCCAGAAGGTACTAAATACATCGGAGGTGAAGGACCTGCTACTTTACAACCAAAATCTGTAATGAGATTTGATAACCAGGGTCGTCCATACCAAAGTACAGTAGAATTTATGTTCAAGAAATTCCAAAACTTAACACCAGAACAAATCTCAATGTTAAAGTCTGTAGATCCAGAAGCAGCAGCAAAGTACGGATATTAATTCCAAAAAGCTTAGCATAGAAACATTCTATCTTAGCAAATAATAAAAACGGATGACTCTTTTGAGTCATCCGTTTTCTTGTTGTTCAAAATTAAAAATTAGAACATCAAACCAGCTTCTCTAGCAGCATCAGCTAATGCAGCAACTCTACCGTGGTATAAGAAACCGCCTCTGTCGAATACAACACATTCAACGCCTGCAGCTAAAGCTTTCTTAGCGATAGCTTCACCAACAACCTTAGCAGCTTCGATGTTACCACCGTGAGCTAATTTTTCTTTAAGGTCTTTGTCAACAGAAGATGCTGAACAAACTGTTACGTGTTTTTCATCATCAATAAGTTGAGCATAGATGTGTTTTGTACTTCTATAAACTGCCAATCTAGGGAATTCAGTTGTACCAGCCAACTTTGTTCTGATTGTTCTGTGTCTTTTTTGAACTTTTGGTTTTCTAATTTCTTGTTTAATCATTTTATTTCATCCTTTCACCCAAACTTGCTTGAAACCACTCAAGAGTTTATATGGGCTTTACTTTGTACATACATACTACTTGTAGTTTTATCTAAAGGCGGGTACGGAGTGTAAACTTTTTATCAGTAGTTTAGCTAAACTAGCCGCCCAAATATCTACGTGCGTAGCACTACTTCTTACCAGCTTTACCAGCTTTACGTCTGATGTATTCACCTTCGTATTTAACACCTTTTCCTTTGTATACTTCAGGTGGACGTTTGCTTCTGATGAATGCTGCAACATCACCAACTGCTTGTTTGTTTGTTCCAGCAACTGTGATTTTTGTGTTAGCTTCAACAGAAAGAGTAATTCCTACTGGAGGAACGATTAGAACTGGGTGAGAGTAACCAAGAGCCATGTTTAGGTTAGAACCTTCCATGTTAGCACGGTAACCAACACCAACGATTTCTAATTTCTTTTCAAAACCTTTTGAAACACCAGTTACAGCGTTTGCAATTAAAGTTCTGAATAAACCGTGTAAAGCACCTGTTTTTCTATCGTCTGAGTTTGGTTCAACGATAATGTTGTTTTCTACAACCGATACTTTAACTTCATCTCTGTAAGCAACTGATTCAGTACCTTTAGGACCTTTTACAGTTACTACATTGTTTTCTATCTTAACTTCTACCCCTGATGGGATTTCGATAGGTTTTTTACCAATACGTGACATAATTTTTTCTCCTTTTTTTACTAACAGGTTTTTCTGCCAATTATACCTGCTTGATTGAATCGTTAAGTTCCTCAACTTAATTTGTAAGTCGGGTTTACTAATTCTACAAATAAATTAGTAAATGTAAGCTAAAACTTCACCACCAAGGTTTTCTTTTCTAGCTTTACGGTCTGTTAATAAACCTTTGCTTGTTGAAACAACTGCAACGCCTAAACCACCTAAAACTTGAGGTAAGTTTTTAGCTTTACAATAGTTTCTTAAACCTGGTTTTGAAACTCTTTTTAAGTTTGTAATAACAGGTTTGTTGTTTTCGTCATATTTAAGTTCAATTGAAAGAACTTTAAAATTACCGTCAACTTTTTCTTCATAGTTAGAAATGAATCCTTCTTCTTTTAAAAGTCTAGCTAAAGCTACTTTTAATTTTGAAGATGGCATTTCAACTGAAGTGTGAGAAACTGTATTAGCGTTTCTGATTCTTGTTAGCATATCTGCTATTGGATCTGTATTCATTTTTACATCCTTTATACTTGCGGACTACCACGATTCAGGCGAAACAAAGCCCAAACAACTTTGCTATAATTCCCTATCGGGAGTATCCATTCTACTCGTCACTTGCTAAGTTAATTTCTGCTCAATAAAAGCGTTTCTTAGTAGTCTGACAGGGGTAATATAACATAAACTCTTTTTAAAATCAAGCCTATTGCTTAATATAACTTAATTATCGAACATAAACTCTTGGTAAACGAACCTTTAATCTGCAAGTTAGTTCATAATTTATTGTTCCCAAAATTTCAGCCCAAGAATCTAAAGTTAAGTCCTTTTCATCCAAAAGTGTCACGACATCACCAATTTCAGCATCTACGTCACCCAAATCAAACATCATTTGATCCATTGTGATATTACCAACTTGGCGAATTCTATCTCCGTTAACTTTTGCCTCTATTTTATTTGATAACAATCTTGAAACTCCGTCTGCATAACCAATCGGAATTGTTGCAACACGAGTTGTTTCATATGCCGTAAATGTATGTCCATAGCTTACACTTTCACCTGCCAACAACGTATGAATATTAGTAATTCTTGCTTTAAGCCCCATTACTGGCTTCAAATTTGGTTTTGATTGCGCCAATTCTGGTAAATCAGGATAAAGTCCGTACAAAGAAATTCCTACTCTTACCATATTTGAAGGAATATCGTAAGCAAATGTAGCTGCTGTATTTTGAATATGTAAGCATAAGTTTTTAGTATCAATCTGAGAAACTATTTCAGCCCAAGTGTTTATTTGTTCACGAGCTAGATCTTCTTCTTCAGCAGCAGCCAAATGTGTAAAAATGCCTTCTAAGGACAAATAATCCAAAGATTGAACTTCTTTTATAAAATCAACCGCTTCCTCGCGCCTTACACCAATCCTATTCATGCCAGTATCTAGTTTGATATGCACTTTAGGTCTAATCCCTATTCTTTCATAGACTTCTTTACAAGCTTTTAAATGTTCTTCATTAAACACTGAGACTGAGATATTATTTTTTGTCGCAACTTCAAAAGCCCAAGGAGGAACAGCTCCAACAACCAAAATAGGTACTTTTACTTTTGTTTGTCTTAAGTCTAATCCTTCATCAACTGAAGAAACTCCAAATTCATCAACTCCTGATGCTAACATTGTCTGAACAAGCATTTGAGCGCCATGGCCATAAGCATCAGCTTTTACGATTGCCATTAATTTTTTACCTATTGGAATAGTCTTTTTTATCTCTTTGATATTATAAGCTAGATAATCTAGATTTATCTCAACCCAAGCATCTTTATGAATATTAACATTTGATTGACGAATATTTTTCATTGCCCTTCCATAAACTTGTCAGTTTAGTAAATCCGACCTACTTTTGATTTTAGCACAAAATTTAATTTATAACTTACAATTAAAATTTCCCCACCCTACCCTCCCCAAGTAGGGGAGGGAAACCGCTACTAAAAGCAGAAGGCCCCTCCGTTAATCCCCCTCTCCTTGAGGAGAGGGTTGGGGTGAGGTGTCAAAGTTTTGGCATAAAAACAAAGCAGAGAGCCCCTCTTCGGGGGTGCTACGCACGTAAAATTTTTGCCTCAGGCAAAGTATCCAGCACACGCCTGTTGTCAAAAGCAGAGAGCCCCTCTTCGGGGGTGCTACGCACGTATTTTTTTTGCCACAGGCAAAGTATCCAACACACGCCTGTTGTCAAAAGCAGAGAGCCCCTCTTCGGGGGTGCTACGCACGTATTTTTTTGCCTCAGGCAAAGTATCAAGCACACGCCTGTTGTCAAAAGCAGAGAGCCCCTCTTCGGGGCTCTCGATCTATTTTCGACTATAGTGTCCCTTAACAGGGGATACATTTTTTATAACATTTGCTCAACTAGCGATTGTAAAGATACTAACCCGACTTAGTATTGTTATTGTAGCGGGCCCTTATCTACTAGCCTGAGAATGTTTTGTAAGAAGCTTCAATGTTGTCTTGCAGTACTTTTTCCAAAGCTTCAATTTCTGTTGTTATTTGTTGTCTTTGAGTATCTAATCTTTGAAGTTTCAATTCTAAGTTTCTATCTTGTTGTTGAATAACTTCAGTTTTAGCATTGATTTCTTGTTGTTTTTTATCATACTCATATTGTTCATATTCATACTTGTTTACAGCTTCGTTATATGCTAATTCATCTGTTACAGATACAGCTTCCAACTTCACTTCAGAATAAGATATAATTTCTGTTTTAGCCTCATTGTAGACTGGGATTTGTACTGCTGTAATTCTTCCAGAGCCAGCATCGAAGGTTAAACCACAAGGGTTATAAGTTGTTTCTTCTGTAAACTCACCATTTGGAATGTAATCATAAGTAAGAGTACTTTCATCACCATTTCCAACATCTTTAATTAGTGCAAAGTGCCAAGTATTACTTGAATCTTTGAAGATATAGAAATCTTCTGGCTTATATGCATTTTCACCATCTTGAGGGAAAGTATTCTTAATTGCATTAACAAAACCGCTATAAACTTCTTCTGTAATAGCACCTGAGCTTAAAGCGCTTTGCAAGGTATAACAATCTGCACCTGCGACTTTTGTTCCTGTTGCTGTACCAGCAATTGAAGCAGTGATACTACCTTCTTCTGAAGGTACAAATATTGTTAAACCTTCTTTAATTGTTTTATTACCAGATTCAGGATCTGTTACATAATCTTCATCTGTTAATGAGCGTAGAGTACCATTCTCATCATAAACATATAGTGTATTTGAAGTAACAGTGCCTTTATTTATCTCAGAGGCTGCTACGATTTCACCTTTTAATTTTGTTGAACCATCAGAAACGATGCTATAGCCCTTATTCATAGATAAAGAGTCACCATAAGCTTTTTCTTCAATAGTTACACAATATTTACCATCTTTACCAGGTTTAATATTATTTGCAGGAATAGAGAATTTTGTAGCACCCAAACTACCTTCATACTGAACTTTAGTATAATCAGTAGTAGAAGGAGGAGTTGGTACTTGCATATTCAGCAAGCTATTATACAACTCACTTACTTGTTGAGAAAGTACAGATCTTTCTTGGTTAATCTGTTGACCTTGATACTCTAAGTTGGATTGTTGTGCGACTAGGCTTAAATACCTCGCTTGCGTTGCTGACATACCCATAATTGGTGTCTCCTTTTCCTTTTTTTATTATCCTTTGCCATGTATTACGGCACAAATCCTGAAAACTTTAATGTTTTACAGTTTTTTGTTACAAATGTTTACATTTAATAAAAAATTAATTATAAAATCTTTTACAAACCTTAATAAAAATCTGTGATACCATATCAATATGGCTAAGTTAATTCAACTTCACAATCACACAGAATTTTCATTACTAGACGGGATGACAAGGGTAGGAGACCTCGTAAACTATGCGAAAGAAAACGAGCTACCAGCAATTGCGATTACAGATCACGGGGTAATGTATTCTGCTATTGAATTTTATGAAAAAGCCAAAGCTGCTGGAATTAATCCACTTATTGGTTGCGAATTTTACATGCACAACGGTGATATTACAGAAAAAAATCCTGCAAATAATCCTTTGTGGCACTTAATACTTATTGCAAAAGATTCTCAAGGTTACAAAAATCTTATCAAGCTAGTTTCAACTGCTTGGTGTGAAGGTATGTATTACAAGCCTCGTATTAATTTTGAAATACTTAAACAATATCACCAAGGTCTTATTTGTTGTTCTGCTTGTTTAGGTGGAGAAGTTTTACAGCACTTGCTAGCTGGTGATAAAGAAAAAGCTAGAGAAACAGCAAGCAAATATAAAGAGCTTTTTGGAGATGATTATTATATAGAATTACAAGACCACGGGCTAGAAGATCAAAAGCGCACTAATCCTGATTTAATAAAAATAGCACGTGAGCTTGGAATAAAAATGATTATATCCAATGACTCTCACTATTTAAGAAAAGAAGATGCTGACGCTCAGGATAGCTTGTTATGTTTAAACACAAACGCAGATAAAGCGGATCCAAACCGTTTTCACTTCCCTAACAATGAATTCTACGTCAAATCTAAAGAAGAAATGCGACAAGCTTTTTCTTGGATGGATGAAGCAACTTTTGAAGAATGCTGTGCTAATACAGAAGAAATTGCAAACAAATGTAATATCGAAATTGAATTGGGCAATGCACCTTTGCCACACTATGATGTTCCTGAAGGTCATACAAATGAATCTTATTTAGAAGAAGTTGTATACAAAGGTATGAAGAAACGCTATGGAGAAATCACTCCAGAGCTTAAAGAACGTGTAGATTATGAACTTGGTGTTATTAACAAAATGGGGTTCCCTGCATACTTCTTAATCACTTGGGACTTTATTCATTATGCCAAGACTCATAACATTCCTGTCGGCCCAGGTCGTGGTTCAGCTGCGGGTAGCGTAGTTGCTTATGCACTTGAAATTACAGACTTAGACCCAATTAAGCACAATCTATTGTTTGAAAGATTCTTAAACGAAGAACGTTTCACAATGCCCGATGTCGATATCGACTTCTGCATTGAAAAACGTCGTCAAGTTATTGATTACGTTGTTGATAAGTATGGAGAAGATAAAGTATGTCAAATCATCACTTTCTCAACTTATGCACCAAAAGCGGCTTTCAAAGGTATTGCAAGAATAATGAAAGTTCCATTTGCTGAGTCTAATAGACTTACAGGTTTGATTGAGCCTGCTATTGAATTAGCAACAACAGAGAATCCAAAAGCTAAATGGATTAGAGACGCAATTAAGGTTGACGGTTCTGAGCTTAAAAAGCTTTATGATGAAGATTATCAAATACCTTGTCCAACTGATGATGAGCCAGGTAGAACAGTTAGCTACAAAAAACTTATTGACATGTCTTGCGCAATTGAGGGACTTAAATGTGGTACAGGTACTCACGCTGCGGGCGTAATTATTTCTTATGCTCCGCTTGATACGATTATTCCTGTTCAGCCTTCAAAAGAAGGTATTGTACAAACAGGCTACCCACCTCATGAAACAACAGAAGTTCTTTCGCTTTTAAAAATGGACTTTTTGGGTCTAAGAAACCTTACAATGATTTATAAAACCGTTGATATGGTTAAAAAATATCAAGGAATTGATGTTGATATTAACAATATACCGCTTGATGATCCAGAAACTTATAAAATGCTTGTAAGAGGTGAAACTGTCGGCGTATTCCAGCTTGAATCACAAGGTATGATGAACCTTGTTAAGCGTTTAAAACCTGACGTTTTTGAAGATTTAGGTGCGCTAGTAGCTCTATTCCGTCCAGGGCCATTAGGCTCAGGTATGGTTGATGAGTTTGTTGACCGTAAACACGGGATTAAAGAAGTTACTTATGCCCATCCTCTTTTAGAGCCGATTTTAAAAGATACTTATGGCACAATTGTTTATCAAGAACAAATTATGCAGGTGTTCCAAACTCTTGCTGACTATTCGCTTGGTCAAGCGGATATTGTTCGAAGAATGATGGGTAAAAAGAAAATCGAAGAGATGCAACAACAAAAAGGTAAATTTATTGAGCTTGCATCAACTCGACACGATATGAAACCAGAAGATGCAACAACTTTATTTGAACAAATCGAAGCGTTTGCATCATACTGTTTCAACCGTTCGCACTCTGCAGCATACGCATTTGTTGCATATCAGACAGCTTATTTAAAATGTCATTATCCTGTTGAATATTTATCAGCATTATTATCAAGTGTGGCTGATAACAAGGATCAGACTCAATTATATATTGAAGAAGCAAACAAATATGGCATTAAAGTTCTTCCACCAGATATTAATAAATCTGTTCTTGAATACGCACCAGACGGTAAAAACATCCGATTCGGTATGGCAGCGATTAAACAAGTAGGCGAGCCCGTTGTTGAAGCTATCATAAAAGAAAGAGAAGAAAACGGCGAGTTTAAGAATATTTTTGATTTCTGCAAACGTGTAGATGCTAAATATGTGAACAAAAAATCTTTAGAAGGACTTATTAAAGCAGGAGCTTTTTCTAATATTGAAAAAAGCAGAAAACAGCTTTTTGAAAATATTGAGCACATTTTAGATGTAACTTCAAAAGAAGCAAGAGATAAGGCTGCTGGACAAGTTAGCTTATTCGCAAGTTTAGAAAATTCAGAAGAATTTTCAAATGTCCAATATCAATTAGTCGGCTCAAGTGAAGAATATACTGATAAAGAAATTCAAGCTTTTGAAAAAGAGTTTTTAGGCTTCTACGTTACATCTCACCCATTATTTTCGCTAAGAGACAAGCTACAATTCCTTGTATCTCATAAGATAAGTGAACTTAACGAGCTTCCTGATGATACATTGGTTACTGTATGTGGACTCATAAATGCAACTAGGCAAATTCCAACTAAAAAGGACCCGTCGAAGTTTTTAAGAGTCTTAACATTGGAAGATTTAACAGGTAAAATAGAAGCAGTATGTTTCCATAAAAAACTACTTGAATTAGCCGAAATTTTACAACCAGATATGAAAGTTGTTATTACAGCAAGGGTTCAGCACCGTAGCGAAGAGCAAACAAGTCTTGTTATTGAAAGTGCTAAATCAGTTGATAACGCTAATATAGTAACATTAGGACTTCTTGAAGAAATTAAATATGAAGAGCTTTGCGGAATAAAAAATATTCTTGCAAAACACCACGGTGATGATCCTGTAATGATTAAACTGCCTAAAAACGAAGACGGTTATAGCGCTAGGATAATGACAGCACCAATTTTTTGGGTAAATACTTCAAATGATTTAATCAATAATATGAAACAAGTGTTTCCGAACAAGGTTGAAGTCTCTGTTGAGTCTTTAGATAAGCCGTTGAGTGTGTAGGTAATTTTGTTATAAGTTTTTGGTGCGTTACAACGCACCCTACAACTACAACTTGATATTAATTTTATTGTCAGGCAGTGCCTGACCTACAAACTTTTACTTTATTGCCATGCATATTGGTATTATAACATATTTTTAGCTTTTTGTAATATTTAAACTAACAAAAAATATTTTTACGAGTTTTTATCTTAACATATAACATATTTTCAGAATGGAGAATACTATGTTTTTTTCTTCTACTCAAAATCTTAATTTTAGCTCAAGAAACAATCCTGTAAAATCATTTACTATAAAAACTAAGGTCGGAAAGTTATCCTGTTTTGAAATACCAGCAAAAAAGCTATATAATTCACCCAAGCTCTATGAACTTTCACATTTTTTTTGTAAAAATTTTGCTTCATTAACAGAAGATCCATATTGGTTATCGTACGATAAACCTCATAATAAAGAGAGTATTGCTAGAGGATTTTTCAACTATTTAAATAGTAAAATTTTCAAAGATGATGGTAATTTAACAATGTTAGTTGCTGAAGATGAGAACAAGACCGTACAAGGAGCTTGTCTCTCATACACATATGATGCATTACCATCAATAATCAAAAACCTTTGTTATGTTGATTCGATTGCGGTCAACCCTGAATTTAGAAAAAATAATGTTGCTAAAATTCTTTTAGAAAAAACCAGCGATATAAATAAAAACACTTTTACTGACATATTTTTAACAGGAGAAGTTTTAGCAAAAGATTTTTATAAAAAGCTTGGATTCTCTGAACTAAATAAAAATGAGAAAAGCCAAAGATGTTTTATAAATTTTCTAGAAAAGACTAGAGAAAACGAGATGAAATATCTGATACCATACACAAAACCTTTACAAGATAATAAACCTAGATGGTTTTCAAAATTTGCATAAGCAGGTAGGTGGAAAATATAGATTTTAGCTGGTATGGTGCAACATTTGTTGCACCAATAAGTTAAAAGGTGCGTAACAACGCACCCTTGCAACTACAAACTTGATATTAATTTTATTGTCAGGCAGTGCCTGACCTACAAACTCAAAACAATGACACAGTCGTAGGATAGACTTTAGTCTACCTTTATTATTAATGGAATAAGTAGTTAGATAGGTCGGTTTTACGGAACTGACAGCTGTATATTGCTTTTAAACTTTAAAGCTGTTAAGATTATTGATGGAAGTCAAATCGCAAATCATACAAAGGGGAAGTGTGTATAATGAAGGTATATCCTATATCCAATAAATTAACGTTCCAGTCTAAAGTACAAGATGATGAATTTGTACTTGGATTTGACGATGAAATTTCTAAAAAACGCAGAGATATTATAAGAGAGCATTTTGACTCTTATCAAATGCCCTACTATAGTATTTACGAAAAAGAACCTCGCAAAACTGAATATGAAATGGACACCCTTTTAAAGACTCTGATAAACAAGCCTAAAAAGGTTGATTATAAAACGATGATGACTATTCCTGTTTTTAATATTATGCCTATTGGTAACAATTCATATAGAGGTGCAACTCTTGCTTATAAACCTGATTGTTTGCCTGTATTAAAAAAAGCAAATATTAATCGTGTTATAGACTTGTATGGTTCACCAAGATTAGAAAAGAATGTTAAGGAAGCTGGTCTGGAATATTTTAATTTTCAAATAAGTAATCTAGGATTTGAGGAATCTTTTTGGGGTAATGATGCTTTTGACGATAAAGAATCGTATGCAAGAAAACTTTTAAGATATTACTCGCCAGAAGAGATTGAACGAGAAAGAGAATATTTTATGACTCAAATAGAGAACTTTGAAAAGTCTTGCAGACCATTTATAGATAAATTTGTTCAATTCATTAGATACATGCAAGAAGGATACAATTATATTGGTTGTGAATTTGGAACATACTCTACAGATGATGCATTACTTTTAAACGACATATTCAATCCTCTAGAGGAAGTTGAAGATCCTTGGATTAAAGATCACTTCAAAATAGATTCTTTTAGGTGTCTTTATGCAAAATTAACAGAAAAAGATAAAGCTCTGATGAAGTGGACAAAAGAATTTGATAAAAACTTCTTACCAAAACTAAAAAAAGCAGAAGAAAAATTAATAAATATACAATTAAAAAACTTTTTAGCATAACATGTAACGCACGTGTTTTTGGTGCGTTACAACGCACACTACTTTTATCGTAACACCCATTTACCCCTCGGAAAAATATAGTTCTTGAACTATTCCGATAATTTTGTTTAGGAAGTTTTTGTATTTAATTCTATCTGCATAGCCTGAAAGAATAATATCTGCACATTCTTTGCAAGGTCTGATATGTACTTCTGCTTTTTGATTAGCGTTTTCGTAAATATGCTGAGCGGAATCGCCTAAGCCTCTTTCTTCAGCACGGATGAAAAATCTTTCTTTCTGCAATTTTTGTGGAATATCAACATAAATCTTGAAGTTGAATGCATCTTTCACTTTGTCTGTGAGCGTAAATAAACCTTCCGAAATAATAACTTTGGAAGGCTTAGCTAAAGTATAATTATCATGGCGAATAGCAGTACCGCTCATGTCGTATTTTGGAAGGTATGTAGATTTTCCAGACAACAATTCTTTGATATGTTTGCTCATTAATTCTAATTCTAATGCTTCTGGAACATCTAAGTCATAGTTTTTTGCAAACTCTGAAAAACTTCCTGCTGCTCTTACCATTTCTGAACGATCATAATAGTAATCGTCAGTATTTACACGAGTAATTGCATCACTAATACCAAACTCTGTTGCAAAAGACTCAATTGTATCAATCAGATCTTTTGTAATTGTTGACTTCCCGCTCGCTGTCTCCCCAGCAATACCAATTGATGCAGGCATTTTAATTTTACCTGATAAATACCCTGCAATCTTTTTGATAACGAAAGGATTATAAGCTAATAATACAGAATCTTCTGTCTTAAGCTCTTTATCAAAGACCTTTGTTAAATAATTCTCAAGTTCATCACTAATACTTGTTGGTTTTGTTATATATTGTGATTCTTTAATATTATTTTGTGATGTATGTATTGTATTCTGTAACATAAAAGCTAATCTTTTCCTTAGTCTATTATACACAAATAAAAACTAAAAAAAAGAAAATTTGCGCTTATGTATAAAAAACTTTACAAAGTTTTTAGAACATTAATCACAAACTCCAATGCGCCTTGTTGTTCGTTGAAAACTTTTTCGCAATTTTGCGACGTTAAATTATAAAAATCTTCTTCAAAAAACAATTTATCAGCAATATTTAAAAATTCTTTTTCAGAATCTACAACAAATCCTGCATTTGCTTTTTTAATAATATTATAAATATCTTTGAAATTATGAGTACTTGGGCCAGATATAACAGGTTTTCCGAACACTAAAGCTTCTAATGGATTATGACCGCCTGTTTTATTAAAGCTACCCCCAATAAATGCAATGTCAGCAAAATTATACATTTTACCCAATTCGCCCAAAGTATTTAATACAAGTATATCAATACCGTCAAGGTCTTTTCTATCGTTTGAGCGTAAATCATACTTAAACCCAAATTTTTCGATTAAAGAAACAACTTCATCAACTCTTGTTAAATGTCTTGGAGCCAAAATCATCTTTAAATCTGCATCTTTTGATTTCAATTCTTTAAATACATTCAATACAATTTCATCTTCGCCTTGGTGAGTTGATCCAGCTAATAAAACTTTTGATTTGCCCTTATCAAATTCAAAATTGATTTCAGGTTTTTTAATATCGAATTTTAAATTATTCATAACCTTTGTAGTTTCAGGGTTTGCACCAAGTTTTAAAAATTTATTATTATCATCTTCACTTTGAGTAAAAATACCAGTATAAAGATTTAAAAATGGTTTGAACACAAATCTAAACATATCATAACTTTTAAATGTGCTATCAGAAATCCTGCCGTTTATAACATATAAATTTACACCACGTTTATTACATTCTTTAGCAAAATTTGGCCAAATTTCAGTTTCTGCAATAAAAACAGTTGTTGGTTTAATCTTATCCAAAAATCTTTTAACAATACTTGGGCAATCAAACGGGAAATAAGTTACCAAATCAACAACTTCACCCATTTTCTTTTTAGCAATATCTTGTCCTGTCCAAGTTCCAGTAGTTACGACTATTTTAGCTTCAGGAAATTCTTTTCTAGTCCTTCTAACCAAATTTTCCAACGCAACAGCTTCGCCTACTGATACAGCATGGAACATAATTACGTTATCGTCTTTCGAAAAACCTTCTTCAAAATTCGCATTTTTTCTAGCAACAGCTTCTTGAGGATAGTTTTTCTTTTTCATATATGCCAAAATTGCGGGTTTAACAATATTAAAGCCTATTTCACTAAAAAACTGAAACATTATTTTACTTCCTATAATAAACTTTCACAAAACAATTATAACAGAAAAGCAATTAAAAAGAGCTGACTCTTAAGAATCAGCTCTTTTAAGTTTATCTACTGTTATTGTAAACTATTCAACGATTTTGTCTACAACACCAGCACCAACTGTTCTACCACCTTCACGGATAGCGAATCTCATACCTTCTTCGATAGCTACTGGGTTGATTAATTCAACTTCCATAACTACGTTATCACCAGGCATTACCATTTCGCCTTCGAATTTGATTGAACCTGTAACGTCAGTTGTTCTGATGTAGAATTGAGGTCTGTAACCTGGGAAGAATGGAGTGTGACGTCCACCTTCGTCTTTTGTTAGAACGTAAACGTTAGCTGTAAATTTAGTGTGAGGTTTGATTGAACCAGGTTTACATAAAACTTGACCACGTTGGATTTCAGTTTTATCAACACCTCTTAATAATAAACCTACGTTGTCACCTGCTTGACCTTGATCAAGTTGTTTTCTGAACATTTCAACACCAGTAACTGTAGTTTTCTTAGTTTCGCCTAAACCAACTAATTCAACTTCTTCACCAACTTTGATAGTACCACGTTCTACTCTACCAGTAGCAACTGTACCACGACCAGTGATAGAGAATACGTGTTCAACTGGCATTAAGAATGCTTTGTCTAATTCTCTTTCAGGTTCTGGGAAGTATGTATCTAATGCATCCATAAGTTCCCAAATTTTATCAACCCATTTATCTTGACCACGACCGATTGTAGGGTTAGCTTGAACAGCTTCTAAAGCTTTTAAAGCAGAACCTTTAATGAATGGAATATTGTCGCCGTCGAATTCATAAGAAGAAAGAAGTTCTCTTGCTTCCATTTCAACTAATTCTAATAATTCTTCATCATCAACCATGTCGCATTTGTTTAAGAATACAACTAAGTTTGGAACACCAACTTGTCTAGCAAGTAGGATGTGTTCACGTGTTTGTGGCATAGGACCATCAGTACCAGCGATAACAAGAATAGCACCGTCCATTTGAGCAGCACCAGTAATCATGTTTTTAACATAGTCAGCGTGACCTGGGCAGTCAACGTGTGCGTAGTGTCTAGCTGTTGTTTCATATTCTACGTGAGCTGTAGAGATGGTTATACCTCTTGCTTTTTCTTCTGGAGCAGCGTCGATTTCATCGAATTTTTTAAGTTCTGCTTGACCAGCAGCAGCCATACATGCAGTAATAGCAGCTGTTAATGTTGTTTTACCGTGGTCA
>JAZNBJ010000078.1:0-51825 GCA_045586965.1 Candidatus Gastranaerophilaceae bacterium
CCATTTGTTCCGCCAGTACCGTTGTTACCGTCTGTACCGCCAGTGCTATTTGTTCCGCCAGTGCCATTGTTACCGTCTGTACCGCCAGTGCCATTTGTTCCGCCAGTGCCATTAGTACCACCAGCACCATTTGTTCCGCCAGTACCATTTGTTCCGCCAGCACCATTTGTGCCGTTAGTACCGTTAGTACCATTGTTGCCACCAGCACCATTTGTTCCACCAGTACCATTTGTTCCGCCAGCACCATTTGTTCCACCAGCACCGTTTGTGCCACTAGTTCCATTTTGATTTCTATTTCGGCCCCAGAAATTTACGTTATTATTGCCAAATATTCCGTTGCCACCGAATAAACCGCCATTAAATATTCCGCTGAATAAACGACCAATACCGTTAAATAAAAGGTTAGTAGCTAGCATTCCTATTCCAAAGCCTAAGCCTGTTTTAAGTGAACCCCAAAAGCTACCACCAGTACACATACCAATGCTTGACATACCATTACAGCAGCCCCAAATACTACCACCGTAATTTCCGTGACAGTGTGCTTGATGGCTTTGTAATCTATGATTATAAAGACCAAAATCAGACATTCCATTATGCGTATTGTACCAATAGCCCATAGCTCTTACCTCTTATTGTATTACATCTTATTTATATAAAGTTTAAATAAAATGCGTAATTTCAGGGTTATTGAAAAACGTTACAAAAGTTTACAATTATATTAATAATGAAATTATAATCTTTATTTTTGTCACTTTTTGCCTTTTTTAGTATAATAATCTTATGCAAAACAACCAATCCGATAGATTTGAACAAATGAAAAATTCGCCTTTGCAAAAAGATAAAATGGCGAATGAATTGAGTTCCGAGTCGAATTTTTTTATAACAAGTAAAACAACCACTCCTATTAATTTTACGAAGCAAGAACAGGCAAGAAGGCTCAATGACTATGATTCGAATTTGTTAGAAGAAGATGCTTATAAAGATATAAATGACGATTTGTTTAAATTAGAATATAAAATTTCAAGATACGAAGAAGATTTAAAGACAATAGAGTCTCAAATCCAAGCAGCAAGGGATATTAGTGATTATAATCTTGTTAATGAATTAGTTTTAAGAAAAACCACCTTACTTGCTGAATTAGAGTTTTTATTAGCGGAATATAATGAAAAAAGTTTTTCAACTAAAATTTCTGGCGGTTTGTCTAATCTTTTTGGTGATAAATTAAAAAATAAAATTGATGCCTTAAAGTCGAATATGGAAAATTTTACAAATGTGTTGTTGTCAAAATTGCCAAAACAGTTTTCATCTGCTATAGAATTAAAAAAATCATTATCAAAATTGGAAAACATTAATCGTAGTGTTGACGAGTTGATGTCATTAAATGCACCTTATGGTGAAAATATTGATAAATATGAACAATTGTCAAAATACATAATCAAAGCAAATGCTATTCAATCAAAGATTTCACGTCATATTAAATGATAATTTCGTTAAGAATTTTTTCTTTCATTAATTTAGCAGGATAATAATCTGGTAATATTTTAATGCACTCGTTTATGTAGAAAATTGCTTCTTCAAAATCTCGGGTTTCAAAATAGTATTTTGCAAACATAAAATGAAGCTCTGGATCATTGTAAAAAATCTTTTTAGATTTTTCCATATATTCTCGTGCGACCTTTAACAACTTGTTTTCATACATTACACGTGCTGCATATTTATATGTTTCTTGGTTGATATTGGAAAATAATTCTAGACTTCCTAAAAGTTGTTCAACGAAGTCTATTTTTTCATTTTTTATTAAAAAATCCAAGTCAATTTCTAAAAAATTGCGGATATCAAAATAGCTAGGGTAGAAAGAAACAAAGCCTTTTAATACAGAAATTAGAATAAGCCCCCATCTAGCTCTCGGAGAATCTAAGCTTTCAAATATAGCAGAAGCTGTATCCAAATCATCATGTAGCAAAGCTAAATATGCAGATTCAATACTTCTTGGCTTGAAAACCTTATTATCATGATTGAAAAAAAACATGATTAAACCTTCTTATGTTTTACTGTTGTTTCTTTTTGATAATAATATTTTTTGTGTTGGTTGGTTTTTCAAAGTCTGCATCAGATTTGGTTTCAATACTATCATTAAGTTTTAAGTTTGCCTCTTTCATTAAGTCTGAAACAGAGTCAACTGTATTTGTATTAGTATTTTTACCGACTAAGTTTGCAAGTTTGATTTGATAGTATATTTCTTCACGGTAAATTTTTACATCTTTATCAGCATCAATCGCAATTTTGCATTGACCATTATTAGTATCGACAATAGTGATTACAATATTGTCGTTTATCATTATTTTTTGACCTTTTTTTCTTGATATTACGAGCATTTTAAACCTTAATTCTTTTTAAATAATGGGAAGCTTACGTCATACCCTGAACCTGATAATATAACTTGTCCCGCTAATTGTGTGTCTACGTTAAACACTAATGGTGCTAATAGATTCAAGGTTGTTCCTTGAGGGTTATCCTGTGGAATAGAAGCAATATTCATTACTAATATGCTTTCCACGTTATTTATTTTAAGCGTGTCAACAACATTATCAGGAATGTCTAATGTATAGTTTACGTTCATGCTAAAAACTGAAACAATAGGGAACGCAATTTCAGGGTCTTCCACTGACTGTAGCCATTTAAAAAAGCTTTCTTGATTAATATCTAATATAACAAACTTTTTTAAATCATTAAAACCAATAATAGGAAGAACAAATTCAAATATACGTTCATCAGCTATTTCAACTTCACCAAATCTAACTGTATTTATCTTCACTTTTAAAATCCTTGTGACATATTATTTGTAAGCATAGCTTGAATAACTTGTGGGCTTAATGAAGAATTGCCACCCAACATATTAAGCATTGGATTTTGTTGGCTCATTCCAGTTAACATTGACAAATCAGTATAACCATTGTTAATTGTATTATTTAAGCCAGCTCTTTGTAATGTTCTTAAAGCCGCAACAATCTCGTCATTAGAAGGCATGCCTTCTAGATTATTCATTGATGAATAATCTCTATATTCTTTGAACCTTTGTGGGTCTATATTTTCGTCACGGTTAATATCTCTTTTAAGTTCTTCTCTTTTTAGTTTTTCAAATTGATTTTTAACTTCTTCAGAGAATTTTGGACCATCTTTGCTTAAAATAAAGCCATCACCTTTTGTTGGTTCAATAGATGTGCTATCACAAGCTGCAGGGTTTTCTAAACAAACCTTACCTTTATTTGCATAGCGTCCAATGTTGCTATTCAAAGATGTTAAAGAAATAACTTTATTATAGTTGTCTATAGCTTCTTCACGTTTGCCAACTTGAGACGCTGACATAGCTAAGTAATAATAAGCTAAAGCGTTAGAAGGATCTTTTGCTACAAGTTTATTCATCTTTAAATAACAGCTAGAATAGTTTCCTGCTTTATATAGTTTTATGCCTTTCATAAGCTCACTGTTAGAACTACCCTTTGCATGACAAGTATTAACAGTTGCTGATAAAACTAATAAACTCAAAATTAATAATAAGCTCTTCTTCATAATAATCCTTCTTACTTTACTTTTTATTCTATTAATATGATACATCAAGTTTTTAAACTCTAAATACATCATATAATTGAATTATACAATATTTTTATAAGGATAACAAGTTTGTAGTCAATAAATAGTTTATCAATTCGTTTTCAAGGTTAATATTATAGATTGAATTAATTTCCTTAATGAAGTAACAAGGGCTTGTTACATTTATCTCTATTACTTTATTGCCTATAACATCTAAACCTGCCATCTCGATGCCCATTGAGTTCAATTTCTTAGCTATTGGAGTAAATTCTTGTAGTTGTTCAGGTGTCAAATCTGATTTAACTAAGAAGTTATCATTATGTGTATTGAATTTGAAATCATCTTCGCTAGGAAGTTTTTTTACACTGTATGGTAGAATTTTATCACCTAGAGTTAATACTCGTGTATCACCATTTTTTACATCTGGTATGAACTCTTGAAGCATAACCATAGTCTGCTCGTTATTTGTCAAGGTGTTTATTATAGTTCTTGTATTTGGATCGCCTTCAAAAAGACACATTACACCTGAACCGAAGCAACGATTTAAAGGCTTAAGAACTATTTTTTTATGTGCAACTAAAAATTCTTCAATCTCTTTTAAAGAAGATGTAACTTTGCAAGCGGTCATATATTCGCTAAACATTAAACTGTGTAATTTTTCATTGAAGCTTCTGATTGATTTTGGAGAGTTAATGACCTTTGTATCAACAAAATCAAAAACATAAGTTGCGTTAATGTAATCAATATCAACAGGTGGATCAGGGCGAAACATTACTAAATCAAAAGAATTTATTTCTCTTTTTGAAAAAATGTTTTTATAAAAAATATTTTCTTTTTCTAAAAAAGTTTCATAACAATTTGTATAAGCTTTATTGCCCTCTAATAGTAATTGTGGAATTGTTGTTATAAAGACTTCATTACCTAATTCCAAAAACTTTTTTATCAACCAAAAATTTGTTACAAGGTTGTTAAATTCAAAATATTTAAGCTCAATTTTATCTATTACAAAAAGAATTTTTTTCATATAATACCCCTCTATGTTCAAATGTTAACACTAATAAAGCTTTTTCACAACCTAGCTTATAAGAGAAAAATTTACTATTGTGCATGCAAAAATATTTGTGTATAATATTCATACTAAATGTTTTTAAGGAGAAGGTATGGTAAACACTTATGAAGGTTTGTTAACAGTTACAAACGAAAGATTCTGCATTGTTATATCAAGATTTAATGAATTTATTGGTGGAAAATTATTATCTGGTGCAATTGACGAATTAAAGCGTCATGGCGTTGATGAGACTAATATTGATGTTGTTTGGTGTCCAGGAGCTTTTGAAATCCCACTTGTTGCAAAAAAATGTGCTTTGAGTGGAAAATACGCTGCAATTATCACATTAGGTGCAGTTATAAAAGGTTCAACTTCTCACTACGATTATGTTTGTGCCGAAGTTTCAAAAGGAGTTGCATCAGTTTCTTTAGAAACAAATGTCCCAGTTATATTCGGTGTGCTTACAACAGATAATATTGAACAAGCTATCGAAAGAGCTGGCACAAAAGCTGGCAACAAAGGTTCTGACGCAGCAAAATCTGCAATCGAAATGGCAAATGTTATGAATATGTTTTAAAATGGTGCTGGTTGACCCCTCACCCTAACCCTCTCCCCAAGGAGAGGGAAAAGAAAAAAAGAAAGGTGTGTGTGCTATGAGCGATATTATTACAGAATTTAGAAACGAAAATACTAAAGATATTGATTTACTTTCTACAATAGATATTGTTAGAAAAATTAATGAAGAGGACCAAATAGTCGCTCGAGCTGTAGAAGATGAAAGTGCAAATATTGCTCGTGCAATAGATATAATTGCAAAACAATTCCTTTTAGGTGGCAAGTTGTTCTACTTTGGTGCAGGAACATCAGGACGACTTGGGGTATTAGATGCCTCAGAATGTCCACCAACATTTGGGGCAAGTCCAGATATGGTGCAAGGCTATATTGCAGGTGGAGACTCAGCTCTTAGAATTTCTGTTGAAGGAGCAGAAGATAATTTTGATTTGGGTGCAGAAGATGCACAAGTCTTAACTGACAAAGATGTTTGCGTCGCTATTTCTGCTAGTGGCAATCCTAAGTATTTATTAGGTGTTCTTTCTGAAGCTGAAAAAATTGGCTGTAAAACTATTGCGCTTACTTGTAATCATAAAGCTGCTATTTTAGAAGAAGTTGGATTAGGTATTTGCGTAGAGGTTGGGCCAGAAGTTATTGCAGGTTCTAGTAGAATGAAAGCCGGAACAGCGCAAAAGATGGTTCTTAACATGCTTACAACAGGCGCAATGATTAAAATTGGCAAAACATATGAAAATTTTATGATTGATTTGATGCCAACGAATGAAAAATTAAAAGATAGAGCGCTTAGAATTGTTCAAGAGCTAGCAGATGTCAGTGCATCAGTTGCTTTAAAGACATTGTTAGAATGTGAATGGAGTGTAAAACTCGCTATACTAGTGCTTCGTTGTAACTTGTCTAAAGCAGAAGCAATGGAACTTTTGAGAAAAAATTGCGGTGTTCTAAGACGTGCCTTAGCGAGTTTTGCGAAGGCTTAGTTATAACAAAAGAGTTTCTTTGTATATTGTTTTAAGCATATCAGTTTCTACTTGCAAATTTCTTGAATTCAAATACTGATATGTCTTATTAAAATGTTTTTTTATTTCAGGTGATTCTAAAACTTCACTTCTTTCAGTTTTAGAGAAATCTTCAAGAGCAATTAAAATTCTATAAGCATTTCTTTTATAAAGTTTCTTATTATCTTCATAAAGTAATAAATTTTTAACCGCAGAAATGTAATCTCCATTATCTAAATTATATTTTATAAATTTTGTATTATCATCCTCAAACGATTTTTCAACACCTGCATTAAAAATTATATCAACAATTCCTGCTTGCAAAGATTTTGGTGCCCTCGAGAAAGCCTCACCGAAATAAGCTTCTGCTTCAGCAATTCTATCAAGTATATCTTGCGCAAGTATATGACAAGCATCCGCTTCTGTTATATTTATCATATTATTTTCAACATGTGCTCTAGACATTATAACCCTAGCATCACTTGGCACATTTGGATCATTTATATATTTACCTAAAATCCGCCCAGAATGTCCATAACCAACAGAAAATCTTTTAACATCCCAATAAGGAGTAGAGCTAAACCCTTCATTTTTTATAAGTTTATTGATAAAATTTTCTGAAAATCCTGTATAAAAAGCAACATCAGTTGAATCAGTGATCGTACAGTTTTCAACAGTTTTACGAGATGGAATTGTAATAACTTGTCCTACTGACAAATTATTCCAATCCAAACCGGTATTTGCTGACATTAAACAGGACAATGGTATGCCCAATTTTTGCGCAATTTTCAGTCCGGTTTCACCTTTTTTAATCGAATAATAGTATTCTGGTTCTATTTCACCTTTGAAATCAAATTTTTTCTCTTGAGGTTCTAAGCCAAACTTTTTACTTTTTTTTCGTGCTTTTCTCTGCGCTCTTCTGGGCTCTCTTTTACTTAAATTTGGTTCTGTTACTTTAGAATTATCCTCCAAGTTAGTTGGATCTATTGGTTGCTCTTCTAGATTACCAACTTCTATTGAAGCTATTTGAGTTTGATTTTTTGTCTCTAAAGGCTTTTCTTTTTTGTTTGACTTAAATAAACTTTTAAAATAATTACTGAATTTTTTTGTTGGAAATTCTATTTTTAATTTTTTTTCATTGCCATTATAATCATCAAGTGATAACTGTACGGAATTTTTAGTAATTTCAATATGAGTTAAATTATAACTACTATTTTCTGTAGCCAAAGTTGAAACAATTTTTTGACCAAGCTCAAATTCATCTAATTTTTTCAGGTCTTTTTTATCAAAGCCATTTTCATTTTTATCAGCAAAATCTGCTAAGACTTGAAATACTGAAAGTTGAGTTCTAGTTAGTTCAACGTTTTCAACAGAATTCTTTGTAGACGCAATTGCATATCCGTTTTCATCTAATTGATATGCTATAATTGAATTGTCTTTCAGGCGATATTGAACAGTATTTCCACTTATATTACAATCCTGCATTTCAACTTTATATTGAACATCTGCATTTTTTTTATTTAATTTAAATCCATACTCCATAAACAAAATCCTACAATCTTTTAATAATTTGTATAACGGTTTTTTATATTAAAACTTTAATAAAATTTTAAAATTGTTACATTAATTAATATTTTTTCCTTAACTTTTTGCCCTTAAAGGCTTGATTATAGTATAATTTAGTAAGTAAACAGATAGAGGAGTTAAATTATATATGAAACTTACTGTACTAGGTCCAGGATGTTGGGGATTAACATTAGCTTGGCTATTAACTGATAACTTTGATAAAATAACAGTTTGGGGTAGAGAATCCGATCTTAATGACGATTTGGTCATAAATAAACACTGTTCAAAACCACTTGAAGTCCAACTTGATAAAAAAGTCGAGATAACTTCTGATTTAAAAGGCGCTATAGATGGTGCAGATATTATACTTTCAGTTGTTGCAACAGGAGGTGTTAGACCAGTTTGTGAACAACTTAAAGCAGCTGGAATTAATCCAAATACACCACTTGTAAACGCATCAAAAGGTTTGGAGTTAAACTCTCTTATGAGAATGTCAGAAGTAATTAAAGATGTGCTTCCAGAACAGAAAGTAGTTATTCTATCTGGCCCAACTTTAGCAAGAGAAGTATTAGAAGGTAAACCAACTGCAGCCTCTGTTGCTTGTGAAGATATTAAAGTTGCTGAATTTGTACAAAAAGCTTGTAATGTTCCAAATAAATTTAGATTATATACAAATACCGATGTTATTGGTGTTGAACTTGGTGGCAGCTTGAAAAACGTAATAGCAATTGCTTCAGGTTTTGCTCATTCAATGAATTTGGGTGATAACTGCATGGGCTCGCTTCTTACTCGTGGTATGGCTGAAATCGTTCGTGTAAGCATACAACTTGGTGCTAATCCTTCAACACTTTATGGATTATCAGGTATGGGTGATTTGATTGCAACTTGTTCAAGCCCTTATTCACGCAACTACACCGTTGGTTCTATGTTAGGTCAAGGTAAAAAAATTGATGATATTCTTGCAGAATTAGGCTCAGTTGCAGAAGGTGTAAAAACTTCAAAGGCTGTATGCGATTTGGCTGAAAAATTAGGTCTTGAAGTTCCTGTTTCAAGTGCAATTTATGAAGCTGTGTACACTGATATTACTCCACAAGAGGTTCTATCTAAGCTTATGAACAGAAAACTAAAAGAGGAAGAAAATTATGATAAAGTACGCAGTTAAATATTTAAAAAACGTATTAATTCCTCTCTCTTTTAAAGAAGGAGTTGATCCTGATTCTTTAGATTTAAATGATAAATTAGTTCTTGCTCGAACTGAAAAAGGTGAAGAAGTACTGAAAGCTTTTAGAGTTTGTCCAAAAGTTGCGGAACAGTATGAAAAAACTTCTAGAACGCCTGAAGCTTTTGAGTTCATCCGTGTAATGACTCAAGAAGACATGATGATTTATGAAGAAATCAAAAAAGAAGAAGTAACTTCTTTTTTTAAGTGCAAAGAACTTGTAAAAAAACATAATTTGAATATGAATTTGGTTCAATGTCGTTTAACATTTGATAAACGCAAGATTTCGTTTTATTATACAGCTCCTGAAAGGGTTGATTTTAGAGAACTTTTAAAAGACTTAACACAAGTTTTCAAACGTGTTAGGATTGATCTTCGCCACATTGGAGTTAGGGACGAATCTTCTATAATGGATGGAACAGGTATTTGCGGGAAACCATTCTGCTGTTCTTCACATTTAAGGAAATTTGAATCAATAAATGTTAAATTAGCCAAAGATCAAGGAATGCCAATAGCACCATCAAAAATTTCAGGTACTTGCGGTAGACTACTTTGCTGTCTTACATACGAATACGAAAATTATATTGAAGCTGCAAAAGGTATGCCACCAGTAGGTTCTACTGTTATGACAGCTAATGGCTTAGGTAAGGTTTGCTTTATTCAATTTTTAAATAACTCAGTTGCAGTAAAATTTGAGGACGGAAAAATTAAAGAATTCCAAAAAGATGAAATTGAAATGGTTGATGCAAATATTAACGTTGATATTGAAGTTCCTCACTTAGCTCATTATGCAACTGACGAAAAAGTTGATGCTAAACAATTAAAACAATTAGAAGACGACAGAAATAGTTCAACAGGAAATGTCTAACTTATTTGTTGCGAATTCGTAAAATTGGGAGAAATTTATGCTAGAAAGAATTGAAAAATTGCAAGTTTTAACTGTAGGTTTGCTTATTGTTTTAGGTATTTTAATAGGTACAAAGACATTGGTTACAGCTTTTTCTGGTAATGTAATTTCTGTAACAGGTTCAGCTTTTGAAATTGTGAAATCAGATTCGGGTTCTGTTAATTTTAATATTAATGTTAAGAGATTAAATAAACAAGAAGCATATACAGCTTTGCAGGCACAAATAAAAGTTGTAGAAAAATATTTAACAGATAAAAAAATTTCAAAAATTGAACGCAAAAATATCAATGGCTACTATAATTATAAAAGAGATGAAAGAACAGGAGCTTATACAAATATTCCAGAAAGCTATAACCTTACACAATCAATGACGATAGCATCTGATGATGTAAATTTAATAAAAGAAATTTCTAATGATATTACAGGTCTGATTTCACAAGGAATTGATGTAAATGTGTATGGTACATCTTATAGCTATTCAAAGTTGCCAGAGCTTAAAGTAGCTTTATTAGAAAAAGCATCACAAGATGCAAAAGCGAGAGCTACATCTATGTTAAAAGCAACTGGTGATAATGTTGGAGGTATCAAATCTGTAAGGATGGGCGTTTATCAGATTACTCCTGTTGATTCAACTGATGTAAGTGATATGGGTATAAATGATTCTTCAACGATTGATAAAAAGGTTACTGCAGTTGCGAATGTATCGTTTAAAATAAAATAAAAGTTGCGGAGCATAAAAAATAGTGTTATACTGCTAGTAATATAAATTAAATGAGGTACCCCAAATGGATATTAGTAGTGTTGGCGGAGCAGCCCTATCTGAATCAATACAAGCAATGTATTCTGTAAAATGTATGCTGATGTCACGACATACAGATGTTGTAGCAGGTGCATTATTGCAAGACACTGCGGAAATTTCGCAAGAAGCAATGGAAAAATATCTTTCTGAAATAGAAAATAAATAAAAAAAAGCCTTTTACAAAGGCTTTTTTTATTACTAGCAAATTTATTTTTTTGAGTTTTTAAGATATTATAAATTCTTAAAAAGGAAAATTCTTGATGAAAATAAATTGTATAAATAGTAATAAGATTTATTATAATCCTGATTCTACAGTTTTTAAGGCGCAAAGAGCTAATTATAAAATTAAGAAGCCAGTGCTGAAAGAGATTGAAAGCAAAGCAGTTTATGAAAAAGCATCAGATTTATTGAATAAATTACCAGCTGGCAAAATGGAAAAAACTGTTATTTGTAATATTGCTGAAAAAAAATATGGAATTCGCTGGAATACAACAAATAAAGACAACTTAATATTAGAAATTAAGGATAAAATTGAATCTTCTGATACAGAAGAATGGAATACTATCAAAGATGAACAATCAGTTTTACAATTTATATTTGATGCTAACGGTGTAATGAGAACTGGTAATATTACGAAGAAACTGAAAGACTCATATTCCTTAAATGCGTTATATGAAAGAAATAATAATGGTAGAAAAACTATTTATATAGATGGTATAACTTATCGTCCTTGTCTTAATAGCGATGAATACTGGTCTTCGTTACCAGCATTATCTTGTTACAGTATAAAAAAAGATATTCATTTAAAAGAACATCTAGAAGAAATAGAACTAGTTGAATTATTTTCTGAATTAATTGATAAGAATACAACAATAAAATAATATAAGAGGTAATTTTATGAACATTAACCCTATTAAATCAACCAACGTTTTAAGCAAAAACTATTCTAATATTAATCTTAAAGAAGAAAATATTAGTACAAAAGAAGCTGATGTGATGAGCTATTTGTCAACTACTCCAGCTGCATTAAGCTTTCAAGCTACTCGTAGAGCACCTGTTAAAAGTTTAAATTTACAGAGTGAGAAGGCTCAAGAATTAGTAGATGCTGTACTTAAAAGATTAACAGAATATAAAAAGCAAAAGCTAAAATTAGACTATAAAAAACCTCTTGAGATAAAATGTAAAGACGAAAATTACTGGTTAACATTGAATAATACAAATCCAAGCTCTGTAAAAATTAAGGTAAAAAACCAAATTTCTTCTGCGGATAATTGGAGTTTATTGCTTGATAATCAATCCTTTTTAGAAATTGCTGTTAATGAAGAAGGAAAAATTGTTGAAGGTAATCTTCAAAGAAAAGTTAATAATAATTTTACAAAGAGATTTGATTATCAAAAGTTCTCTGAAAATGTAAATCGTATTAAGACAAATGAAGGTTTAACATTACAAAACGCAAGAAGTGGTGAAAAATTAACAACCAGACCAGATATGTGTAAAAACAAAATTTCGAAAGAGTTTGATATCTACAAAGATTTCCCAGAGTTCGATAGTGCATTATCTGAAATCTTTTTCAAACTTGTTCAAGGTTGTTCTCTATATGCTTAAACTTTAGCTATAAACTTAATATCACAATCTGAAACTAATTCCTCAAGAGCTAAGACTCTTATATTAGGCACGAATTCAGATAATATTATGAAACACATATGTCTCAAATCTACTGGAACTGCAAGAATTGGTGTGTCAAGCTTTTTTGACTTAGCAATTTTATTAATTCTATTTGCGATTTCTTGAACGTCGTTTGCATCAATTCTAATAATATTGCCATCATCTTCTGAATTGAAAAAAGCATCAACTTTGTCCAAAGTATCTTCACTAAATTCAAGGACTTTGATTTCTCCATCTTTAGCTAAATCTTTGATTATTAACTTTGAAAAAGCTAAACGAACTTTATCTAATAAATCTTCTTTAGTAGGCTCGTTTGCATAGTCATTAATTTTTTCAAATAAATAAATAATGTTTTTAATAGATACTCTTTCTCTAATTAGGCAAGTTAAAAGATATTTTAAATCTGCTACAGTTAAAAAATCAGGAATAATATTATCAATCAAGAAAGAGTTGTTTTCGATGACAAGTTCAACATATTTATTAATATCGTTGTAATCCATAATATCCGAAACTTCTTTAATTGAAATATATTCAATAGCTTTGCCAATGTATTCAACTGCACTCATGCCTTTTTGCCAGAAATCACGGCAATTGTCCTCGCTTATCCAAATTAATTTTTTACCAGTTATGTTATCCAAGGCAACGAAGTCATTTTCGGTTATTTTATAGCCTTTTAAATCATCTTTGTAAAAAGCATTGTATCCAACAAATACTACGCCACGAAAAACCTCGATGTCATGAATTTTAATGTTAAATTCATTTTGACCCAAATCGTCGCTATTATGAAAATGTATATGTGGAATAACATATCCAAGTTCGTCGGTTAATTTTTGTCGTATTTTAACAGTCTCTGACAAAAGCCCTTCGTTATATTCAAGAGCGATTAAGTCTAATATTTCTTCAGAGAGGCTTATTGTAAACTTTTCTTCTTTTATTGATGAATACATTGTATCTGGAGAAATTTCGTCAACAAGAGCTTGTTTTAAAGAGCTTAATTGGTGCAACTCGTCTGACATTTGTTCATTCAATTTGTTTTTTTCATCAATAGTAAGAGCATCACTTTCTAATTGAGATTTTATTCGTTTAATTCTATCTTTTTGAGCTGAAATCTTAAGCTGAATTTCTTTGCAGGTTTCGTATGGAGAAGTTGGAGCAGAAAGCATTTTTTCCATACGGTATTTAAAAGAAGTAACATTTACGATGTCATCTAAATCTGTAGAAGTATCTTCTTGTCTTTCTCTCATAAAGATGCAATTGAAATCAATGGAGCTTTCGCCTTCAATTTCATGCATTGTATATAAATCCCAACCTTGTTCTGACATATTATTTAACAAATCTTCTAAAGCTTGTTTATCGTCAGTTGGTACAGATTTTATAACATATTGCATTTTTTTATTAAACATCTTCATCCTCGTCTGCTCTTATAATTTTGTAAATCATATTGCTGTGATTTGGTTTGTTTTCATTTATTGAAAAAGCTTCGTCACAATATTTTTGTGCTGCTGCTGTCTTATCAGGGTTGTTCGAATAAATTGTGTATAAAATATCACCTTTTTCAACCCATTCACTACTTTTTTTATTTAAGTAAACTCCAACACTATAATCAATTGGGTCAGTTTTTCTTTCTCGACCTGCACCTAATAGTTTACAACCATATGCAATCTTGTATGCATCAATATTTTGAACGTATCCGCTTTTCTTTGATTCGCATTCAACTTTATAATCTGGTAAATCAAATAAATCGTAATTGTCAAGAATTTCAGGAGTGCCGCCTTGTGCAGAAATAAGCTCTCTGAATTTTTCAAGCGCTTTGCCTGATTCGACAATTTCTTTAAGATATTCTTTTGCTTCGATTTGAGAACTAAACATTCCAAGTTGTAGTAACGCAATTGATGCAAATGAATATGTTAAGTCAGCAATGTCCCCTGTTTTTATATTACCTTTTAGAAATTCGATAGATTCAATAATTTCAAGAGAGTTGCCAATTGCTCTTCCTAAAGGTTCTTCCATGGACGTAATTACTGCAGTTATAGATTTGTTCAAAATACTGCCAATTGAAACCATTAATTTTGATAATTCAACTGCGTCTTCTGGTGTTTTCATAAAAGCACCTGAACCGTATTTAACGTCAAGAATGATATTTTTTGCACCTGAAGCGATTTTCTTAGATACAACTGAAGAAGCAATTAAAGGCATGCTATCCACAGTTGCAGTAACATCTCTTAATGCATACAACTTACCATCTGCGGGTGTTAAATTTTGGGTTTGAGCTCCAATTGCGACGTTAATTTGTTTTACCTGCTTTATTAAATCTTCTATTGATAATTGGGTGTTAAATCCAGGAATCGACTCTAATTTATCAATAGTTCCTCCAGTATGTCCTAAGCCACGTCCAGATAGCTTTGCAATTGGAACTCCTGCTGCAGCTAATAATGGAATAAGAGTAATAGTGACCTTATCTCCAACACCACCTGTCGAATGTTTATCAACAATAGAATCGGTTAAGTCCCCAAAATCAATAACTTCGCCAGAGTTTATCATAGCTTCTGTTAAGTATGCAGTTTCTTGTTGAGTTAAGCTTTTAAAATAAACTGCCATTAACCAAGCAGAGATTTGGTAGTCATGGGCAGAACCATCCATTATAGAATTGATCAAGAAATTGATTTCTTCTTTTGTAAGTTCATAGCCTTTTTTCTTTTTTTCAATAAGGTCAACAACTCTCATTTTTTATCTTAAGCCTTTCAATTTGTTAATTACCATATCTGTAATATCAAGTCCGCCAACAAAAACACCTCTTTGATCCATAACAGCATCAAGTTTTTGTTCCACCATTACAGCTTTAGCTGCTTCTTTTATTTTTGTATAAACTTCTTGTTCTCTTTTTTGTTTTAAAGCGATATAAGCTTGTTCTTTTGCTTTAAATTCTTGAGAAGTTTTTTGTTCAAAAGTTTGTCTTTTTAATGGTGTATCAAGAGCTTTGTATTCTTTTTCTTTGTCAACTAAATATTGTTGCATTTCTAGACCTTTAGCATCAACTTCTTTAGTTGCACGTTTAGCAAGCTCGTAGTTATCAATAACTTTCATATAATCGATATAGCCTACGCCACCAGCATTTGCGATACCAGTCATCGCAACGAAAGCTAATAACAATAAACCTAGCTTCATTTTTTTCATAAATAAACCTCCTATATACTTATATATTAATACATCATGTCGCCAACACCAAATGTAAAGTAACCGTGATCTGAACCATTTGGTCCAGGGTTTGTCAATGGAACACCATAATCTATTGATAAAGGACCTACACCTGGAATTGTAATTTTTAGACCCATACCTGCTGTGATAGCGTGAACTGGTCTGTTATATAATGTGCTTGAGATTGTTGGGTCGAATACTTTACCTGCGTCAACCCAGAATGTAACTCTTAAGTTTTGCAAGAAATTAATTTTTAGTCTATCAACAAACGGAATAGGTGTTGCTAATTCAGCAGAACCCATTACAAAAGAAGTACCTGTACCAACACCGTTTACTCTATATCCTCTGATTGTGTAAGGTCCACCTAAACGGAATGCCATGATTTCAGGCATATCTGAACCGTGAACTTTAAGCCCACCTCGTCCTGTGAATGTTAAAGATGATTTTTTCGCAACTGGGAAGTATTTTTTAGCCATACCGATTACTCTACCGTTGGTCTTTTCAATACCATCAAGTCCAATATTTTCTTCATATCTTAAAGATGCTAAAGAACCATGTCTTGGGTTAATAACAGTATCTCGAGAATCATATGCTAATCCTGGGGCAACTTTAAAGAATAAGCCTCCATCAAGCTGTTGTGCTCTGTCTGCAATATTAAGTCCATGAGCTTTGTATAAGCGTTCGATAGTATTTCTGCCACCTTCATCTAGGTCAATATATTCTAAACCAGTTGTAAATGTTGTTGATAATCTTGGATTGTGTTTCATCCTATGAGCGATTGTGCCTTCAACGCCTATACGTTTTTCGATTGCTAAAGGTATGTGATAGCTTCCAAAGTCACGATAGAACAATTTTGTCATTAAAGAATTATCTGAATTTAAGAAATGTGGTTCAAAAAAGCTGATTTCAGCTTGATAATTCATATGGTCTTTGATAGAAGAATCGCTCATTAATATACCAGAACCAATCAAACCTGTTAGTGATACTCTCTGATTTCTGCCTCTAAAGTTGTTGTCAGAAATACCTATTGAACCAAAAGCTCCGACTGCAGAATCTAGACCGCCACCAACAGAAACAGATGCTGTTCTTTGTTCTTTTAATTCAATTGTAATATCAAATTTGTCTGGGTCCTCTTCCGAAACTTCAATTGTTCTATTGACATCTTTGAAAGCTTGAGTTGAGTAAAGTCTAACTAAGTCTTGTTTTACAATATTTTCATTGTAGACAGTATCAGGTTCTGTCATAATGTTACGTTCAATAATGTATTCTTTAGTTTTTTCATTACCTGTAATTAGTATTTTATTAATTTTACCTTCGGTTATTATTAGGTTTAAAGTGCCATCTGGATCGTCATAAATAGAATCTATCTTTGATAAAATATAACCTTTTGCATAATAACATTCGTTAATTTTTTCCATAGCACTATTTATAGCTGTAATGTTTTGCGGCTTACCTTTTAAAGGTAATAAGTGTTGCATTAATTCTTCTGTTCCAATGACAGTATTTCCTTCAATGGTAAAGTCTGTTACAGGAATATTTTCTTCAACAATTAGTTTTAAAGAAATTGTGCCATTTGAATTTTTGATAGGGATAGCTTTCATTCTTTCTGTAAAGAAACCAAGTCTATAAATCATTTTTAAATCTTGTTGCATGACATCTTTATCATATAAGTCACCTTTTTGGAGTTTCATTTTCTTTAAAATAAATTCAGGTTTAATGATGTTTGCGCCAAGTATTTCAATGTCATTGATATAGCTGATATCTGGGGCTTTACTTTCTTCAGTTTCAAGTGGAGCTTCCATGATTTCTTGATCTGTCATTTCTTCAAGTGCAAAAACCGCACTAGGCATAAAGCTCAAAGCTAGTGCAAATGTAGTTATTATTAACTTTTTATATATCTTAAACAGACTAATCAACTACCCACTCCAAAGTATCTAGCTAAATTGTACCACAAACAATTAAAATGTTCTACAATATTAAGAAATTACACAAAAAAGTTTTCTTTGTAGTATTATATATTTAATAATTGGAGGAAACTAGGGAATGTCAATTGCATTAGAACAAAAACAAGGGTTGGTAGCTGGAGATGGTTTGTTACCAGTAAAAATGGCTCAATATGCTAAAGAAAATGGCTTTGAAGTTGTTGCAATATCTTTGTCAAATGATAATTATAATCAGTTAAAAAAATATTGTTCAAAAGTTTATTCTTTTTGTCCAGGTGAAGTACAGAAAATTGAAGATGCTTTGAAAGCAGAGGGAATAAAACAAGTTACATTTTTAGGAAAAGTTAATAAAACTGTTCTTTTAAAACGACCTAAATTTGATGCTAGGGCGATTGAATTTATAAAAAAAGCTATAAGACTTAATGATGATAAAGTCATGCTTATGATTATTGAAGAATTTGAGAAAGTAGGAATTTCAATACTTGATCAAACTCTATTTATCAAAAACTTAATGATTCCTTCTGGTGTTCTAGGAAAATTAAAGCCAACACAAGAACAAATTGATGATGTTAATTATGGTTATTGGTTAGCTAAAGAAAGTGGAAAACTTGATATTGGTCAATCTGTTGTAATAAAAGATAAAATGATTATGGCAGTAGAAGCTATCGAAGGCACGGATAAATGTATTAAACGTGGGTGCAAAATCGCAAAGAAAAATTCTCGTGTTATAAAAGTGGCTAAACCTGCCCAGGATAAACGCTTTGATATTCCTGCAATAGGGCTTAAGACTCTAAAAACTATGAAAAAATATAAAGCTGATTTAATTGCAGTTGAAGCTGGTGAGACAATTATTGTTGATCAAGAAGAAGTTGTAAAATACGCAAACAAACATAATATTGTAATAATGGCAGTTTAAAATGAAAAAAGTTTTTGTAATCACAGGTGAACATTCTGGTGATATTCATGCTGGAAAAGTTGTTCAGATTTTAAAAGAGCAAAATTCTGAGTTGGAAGTACAAGGCATTGGAGGGGAAAATCTAAAAAATGCTGGTGCAACTCTATTTTGTGACCATTCAAAAATGTCTGGTTTTGGCTTGAATTTTAAAATGATTATTGATCATTTAGCGCTTGAGAGCGATGTTTGTGATTATATTCTTGACGAGTTTAAACCTGATTTGGTTTTACTTATCGATTATGGAACTTTTAACTTACGTGTAGCTAAACGTTTAAAAGGTAAGGGGATAAAAGTTTTTCATTATATTCCTCCTCAAGTTTGGGCAAGTCGGAAATGGAGAATTAAGGGTATAAAAAAATATGTTGACAAAGTCCTTTGTATTTTTCCATTTGAAATTGAAATGTACAAGAATGAAGGCATAGATGTTCACTATTGTGGGCATCCTCTTGTGAAACAGTTGCCAAAAAGTGCAGATAAAAAAGAGTTTTTTGAAAAATATGGATTGGATTTAGATCGACCATTGGTTTCAATATTCCCTGGCTCAAGACCTTTAGAGTTGCATTTTTTAGCAAAAACTTTTATAAAAGCTGCTAAATGTTTGCAAAAAAAACACCCAGAACTACAGTTCTGCATTTCGCATGCACCAAATTTAAAGGATCAAGTTTTTGATAAATATATTAAAGATACGGATTTTAAGGTTATAAAGGGTGATAATCATGCTCTTTTAAGTGTCTCAGATTCTCTAATATTGGCATCAGGTACTGTGGCTTTAGAGGCCGCAATTTATCAAACTCCAATGATTATTGGCTATAAAGGTCCTTGGTTATTGTATTTCATTTATCTACTAGTAAGATGTATAAAAAATGTCTCTTTGCCAAATATTATTACTAATAAAGAAATTGTTCCAGAGCTAGTTCAAGCAAAGTTCACTTCTGATAATATTTGCTATGAGACTGAAAAGCTTATATACGATAAAGAAGCTAGAGAAAATATGATTAATGGACTTAGCCAAGTTAAAGCTTGTTTATCTGATAAGTATTCAGCTCAGGAAGTTGCAAATTGTATAATCGAAACGCTTAAATAACCTTTTAAACATCTTCTGTGTTTTTGTGCTAAAATAGAAACACAAAGAGGGGATTATGAGGGGTAAATCTTTTTTATCAATTTTATTATTTTTAGTACTTTCTAATGCTGTTTTTGCAGAAGACGGTTTGCGTACACAGTTTTTGAATAATAAATCTGTTATTATGGGGATTAATATTCGTAACTTTAATGCAAAAGACCTTAATAATAATAAAATTATTGATGGTGAAGAAATTAGTGGTAACTTTATAAATGCAATTGATAGACTAGATGAAATTAAAGCATCCAATATTAACGTACTTCATGTATTACCTATAACGCCTGTAGGTAAGCTAAAAGCTTTAGGAACAGCAGGTTCTTTATATGCAATATCAGATTTTTGGTCAATAAATCCACAGTTGGTTGACACTACGTCAGCTTTGGAACCAAAAGAACAAGCAAGGTTGTTTATTGAAGAGTGCCATAAGCGTGGAATAAAAGTTATAATAGATTTGCCAAGTTGTGGAGCTTATGATTTGTTCTTGTCTCATCCAGAATTATTTATTAAAGATAAACGTCAGCTTTCTATTGTTCCAACTGATTGGACCGATGTAAGGCTTTTTAATACTGGAAATGATTTAAAATTAAATGATGATGTTTATAAGGCTCATGTAGGTTTTGTAGATATGGTATTAGACCTAGGGGCTGATGGAATAAGAGCCGATGTTGCTACAATTAAGCCTTATAAGTTTTGGAAAAATCTTATTCAATATACAAGAGAAATTAAACCTGAATTTTTATATCTCGCTGAAGCTTCTGATTCGTGGAGAGAACCACCTTCAAAATATGCAGAATTTACGCCGTATAATAAATTGTTAGAGGCTGGCTTTGATGGTTATTATGGAAGCTTTTTTAATCTTAAAGATTGGAAAACTTCAAAAGAGTTTTTTGATCACATAAAATTTAACAAAAAATTATTAACATCTTATGTTGAAAATAAAAGTGCAATTTTGTCTTTTACAACACATGATGAAGTAAGTCCAGTGATATTACATGGCGAGCAGTTCCCAATTTTAATATCTTGGTTAGAGGCCACTTTGCCTTTTAATCCATATTTTATTGATGGATTTCAAAGTGGAGATGAATATCTTTATCCTTGGGCGAATACATTAGCTGAAAGTACAGAAACGGACGATACTTCATATTTTGTTCATAGAGGAAAGTTTGATATATTCAATTTTTCAGCAAAACCTGAAGGAAAGTCTTTATTAATAAAGGATAATTTTAAGCGAGCATTTAAATTTAGAATGGATAACGAAGACTTAGTTTCAAAAGGTACTTTTACACAATTAAAATGTAATAATGATAAAATTATTGCATATTCAAGAGCATACAAGGATAGTACAATTTTTGTAATTGCAAATATTGATTATAAGCATACTCAAAAAAAGGTTATTGTAAATGCAAATGGTGTTAAGAAAGAGAAAAACATACAAGTCATACAGGGTTTGCCTAATTTAAAAACAAAAAAGAATAGAATTTATACAGATTTAGGTCCTGGCGAAATAAAAGTTTTGCGTTTGACTGACTTTTCTTTATAATAAAAATACTAGTAAAGAGGAAATATATAAATGAAAAAGAAGATTATGTCAGGGATGCGTCCCACAGGGAAATTACATTTAGGCCACTATTTAGGTGTTATTGACAATTGGGTGAAGCTTCAAGAAGAATATGATTGCTATTTTTCTGTGGCTGACTGGCATGCTCTTACTACAAAATATGATAAAACAGAAAATTTAAGACAAGACATTCTTGATGTTGTAATGGATTGGTTAGCAAGTGGTATTGACCCTGAAAAATCTACAATATATGTTCAATCTCTTGTTCCAGAAACAGCAGAATTACATATATATTTAAGTATGATTACTCCTCAAAATTGGGTAGAACGTGATCCAACATTAAAAGATATGGCAAAAATTTTAAAAACAAAAGAAGGTATGGCTTCTCAAATAAATTATGGTTTAATGGGGTATCCGGTATTAATGACAGCAGATATTCTAACCTTCAATGCTGATTGTGTTCCTGTAGGCATTGACCAAGTTGCTCACGTAGAATTAACTCGTGATATAGTGAGAAGATTCAATAATGTTTATAATACAGATTTCTTTGTTGAACCTCAGCCAAAATTGAACAATTGTTCATTGATTTGTGGTTTAGATGGTAACAAAATGGGTAAATCATTTAATAATGATATTAAAATTTCTGACACAGAAGAAGTAACTGCGAAGAAAATTATGTCTGCAATAACTGATAGAAGCCGTATGAGAAAAGATGATCCAGGACATCCTGATGATTGTGAAGTAGCATTTAAATATTGGAAGATTTTTGGTTCAGAAGCAGAAATAGATACCGTTCAATGTGAGTGCGAAAAAGGTTTACGTGGTTGTGCTGATTGTAAACGTCAATTAGGTGCAAAAGTTAATGAAAGATTTGCAAAAATAAGAGAAAGAAGAAGATATTACGAACAGCATCCAGAAGAAGTTGAACGTATTATTAGAGAAGGCTCTGCAAAAGCAAGAGTTGAAGCTCAAAAAGTTCTTGCAGAAGTTCGTAAGCTAGTGGGAATGTTTTAATAAAATAAAATGAAAATACAAAATATAAATAGCACATTAAATAAAAAAATCTTAAGGCCTTTGAAAGTTGGACTTGTTGCAAGTTTGGCACTTTTTCCTGTTCAAAAATTGAATGCTCCTGAAAAGCCTTTAACAGAAGATGTTTTTGAACATAGAAGGCTTGCGTCAGAAGTGCCAAAAGCGCAACCTTTGCTTAATCTTGGTAAAGTTAATTCAAATATAAAAATTGCGGGAGAAAAGAAAAGAGCAACAATTGTAGTGGATACGGACAATAATAAGCTTTATCACTTTGCTGAAGATGGTTCTATAATAAAAGAATATGATGTTGCAACTGGAAAAAAATCTACGCCAACTGATAAAGGGGTAAGAATGGTAACTTGGATTGAGAAATATCCATATAAAAGCGCCCCTGCAATATCAAAGAGACGTAAAGCTCCTTGGGATTATGGACCTATGATTATTGTAATTGGTGTTGTCGATGAAAAAACAGGTGAAGTAACCCATTTTAATGGTGAGTTTATTCACGGTACTAATAAACCGCAAAGTATAGGTACATACGCTTCAAAAGGTTGTGTGAGGATGCATAATGATGAGGTTGTTGAACTTGCAAAACAAATGGAAAAAGGAATGTATGTTGTTATAAAGTAACTACTTCTTTTTAGCTTTTTCGCTACGAGTTCTAACTGAAATTCTAATTGGCGTACCAAAGAAACCAAAAGCTTCTCGAAGTTTATTTTCTAGATAGCGTTTATAATGTTCTTTAATCAAATCTTCATTGTTTGCGAACAATAAAAACATTGGTGGATGTGCTGCCGCTTGAGTTGAATAAAGAATTTTTAAACGTTTATTTCTAATAGTTTGTGGTGGATTCAATGCATAAGCTTCATTTATAACCTTGTTCAACAAACCTGTTGATACACGTTTTGTACACTCTGCATAAACTTCTTCTACCTTCGTAAATATGTTATTTAATCTCTGATGTGTAACTGCGCTTATATAAATTTTTGGAACATAGTTCAAAAACGGAATTTCGTGTTCAATCATTTTTTCGAATTTATTTATAGTATTTGATTTTTTATCTTCTATTAAATCCCATTTGTTAATTGCAATTACCATACCTTTACCCGCTTCGGTAATTATTGATGCGATTTTTTTATCTTGGTCTGATATTCCGTTAATTGCTTCAGTTGCGTCAATTACCATTAATGCAACGTCACATTCTCTAATTGATTTTATCGCTCTGTCTACAGCAAATTTTTCTACACCGTAGTCTACTTTTGCTTTTTTACGAATACCTGCTGTGTCAATTATTACAAATTCTCTGTCATTGTATTTTAAACGAGAGTCAATGCTATCACGTGTTGTACCAGAAACATCAGACACAATAACACGTTTTTCTCCCAATAATGCGTTTACAATTGAAGACTTGCCAGCATTTGGTCGTCCAACAATTGCAATCTTGATAGTATCGTCTTCTTCGATTTCTTCATCAATTTCAAAATCTTTTGTAATTTCTTCTAATAAGTCGCCAACTCCACCTGAACCGTGAAGAGCAGAAATTGCAATTGGATCCCCAATAGCTAATGAATAGAAATCGCTAATCATAGTAATCTGATTGCTAGAATCCACTTTGTTTACCGCAAGAAAAACTTGTTTGCCAGATTGGCGTAAAATATTTGCAATATCCATATCAATAGGAGTTGCGCCTTCTATGCCGTCAACAATAAAGATGATTTTTTCAGCTTCTGTACAAGCAATGCGTGCTTGGTCATATATTGAAACCATAATTTCATCTTCGTCACCAGGAATAATACCGCCAGTATCTATAACTGTAAATTGTTTGTTTTGCCATTCAACATCAAAATATATTCTATCTCGAGTTACGCCTGGAAGATCGTCAACGATTGACTGACGTTTACCGACTAAACGGTTAACGAAAGTAGATTTGCCAACATTTGGGCGTCCAACAACTGCTACAATAGGTTTTCTTTTCATAATGCAATTATTTTAGCACAAAATTTTTATTTTTTACATTAAATGTTAAAACAAAAACACGGGTGATATCTTGAATATCACCCGTGTCAGATTTTATTAAATTATAATTTTATGAAAATTATAATTTAGAAGCAACCATTTTAGTTGTTTCAGCTAATCTTGTAGAATAACCCATTTCGTTATCATACCAAGATACAACTTTAACCATGTTGTCGCCCATAGTCATTGTTAAAGCAGCGTCAACTGTTGAAGATTGTGAAGAACCGATGAAGTCTGAAGATACTAATGGTTCTTCGCTGTAGCAAAGAACTTTGCCATCAGCAGCAGCTTTAAGAGCTGCATTAACTTCTTCAGCTGTAACAGCTTTTTCAGTTTCGAATACAACGTCTACAACAGATACGTCTGGAGTAGGAACTCTCATAGCGAAACCATTTAATTTACCTTTCAATTCTGGAAGAACTAAAGCAACAGCTTTTGCAGCACCAGTTGTTGTAGGAACGATGTTTAAAGCACCAGCTCTAGCACGACGTGGATCTTTGTGACCAGCGTCAAGAATTCTTTGGTCGCCTGTGTATGAGTGAACAGTTGTCATTAAACCTTTAACAACACCGAATTTTTCAGCAATAACTTTCGCAACAGGAGCTAAACAGTTAGTTGTACAAGAAGCCATTGAAATTACGTTGTGGTTAACTGGATCATATTCGTGTTCGTTAACGCCAAGAACGATAGTTTTGTCTTCATTTTTAGCAGGAGCTGAAATGATAACTTTTTTAGCACCAGCTGCAATGTGAGCTTTAGCTTTTTCAGCATCTGTGTAGAAACCAGTTGATTCAACAACTACTTCAACACCTAATTTAGCCCAAGGAAGAGCTGCTGGATCTTTTTCAGCGAAGAATAAAATTTTCTTACCGTTGATTACAAGACCGTCTTCAGCAACTTCAACAGTGCCGTCGAATTTACCCATAACTGAGTCATATTTGAAAACGTGTGCAGCGTTAGCTGGAGTTAAACCAGGGTCATTGATAGCTACATAATCGATTTCATTGTAGATACCTTCTCTGATAGCTGCTCTCAAAGTGTTACGTCCGATTCTTCCGAATCCGTTAATTGCTACTTTTACCATAAATTTTTACTCCTTCTTATTAGTAAAATCTGTCTCTTAACAAATTAATCGTAAAACAAACAAAATCCGTAATCAAGAGGGAAGTTATTATGCTGTAAAAATTTTGTAAAAATAGTAAATGTAAAGTTTTGTAACAGTTTTATAAAAGCTTGAAATTGAGAATTTTATATATACTTTATATATATGTAAGATGCAAGAAACGAAATGTTTTATCCTAATCCCTTCCCTAAAATAAATTTCCCCCCGCTTCTCAATTAGAGAAGCTTTTTATTTATTAATGATTGTTTTCAGTAATAAGTTTTGTTTCTGCTGCAAAGGTTTTATACTTCTCATCCTTGTATAAATATATTTGTATTGTGTAATTTTCAAGTTCCTTTTTGGTTAAAGCTTTTTGTTTAAATTTAATTGAAATATTATTAGGTTCATAAGCTGAACAATATAACGGAGCTTTTTTGTTTGATATTGTTTTAGTAATTGTTTCTATTTTTTTACCTTTGTTTAACAGTACAAAATCTCCGTTAAGATTAATTATATCTATATTTGATATATTTGCAAAAGAGAATTTTGCTTTTATAGGATAACTAAAGAAACTTTTCTTAGTCTTAGTTGGTTCCATTTTTATTTCAATATCATCTTTGTAAACAACTTTTCTGTTAATAAATAAATCTATTGAATGAATTTTGTATCTATAATATTTAGCTTTTGTTGGTCTATTATCTAAATCTGCTATATTTGCAGCTTTCATTAGCGCAGTAGAATAAACGTCATAATTTATTTCTTGTGGGATTTCATTTAATAGTTTTTCAAAATATTCAACAGATTTTTCTGGGTCTGAATCTGCTAATACAATGGCCATTTTGTAGCGAGTTTCAAATTTGTCTGGCGCATATTCTTCTGCTTTTTTTAGGAATCTGATTGCTTCAGAATTTAATTCTGATTGAACCATAATATCTGCAACGTTTATATATGATTGAATAATTCTTTCTTTTATAGATTCATCAACAACTTTGTCTTTTTTAGCAAATTTATTGTAATAAAAGTCTGATTTTTCATAATTTTTTGCTGCAGATAAAAACTTGCCGATTGAGTAATATTTATCACCAATCATCATATATGCTCGAGTTTTAAATTTTATTAAATTTTTATTATTTGTATCTTTTAAATTTTCTAATAACGCTTTAGATTTATCAAATTCCTCTTGGGCTGTAAGAACGTAAACCAATTTGTAGTATGGAGCATAAACTCCAGGTTTTGCTTTTTCAACCGCTAATTCATAAGCTGTTTGTGCGTCCCTATAATCTCCAGCAGCTTCATATAATTTACCAACATGCATGCAAACCGAATATTTTTTGTATTTTAAATCTTTGAGCAAGTCTGTTTGTGTAATTAATTTTAGGGCTGTTGCTTTATCTAAAATATTTTGTTTTTCTGATTCGGCGTAAAGGTTTTTAATCATTTCGTTTCTAGCATTTATTGCGAGACCTGTTGTTAAACATACAGCAAAAAGCAATGACAACATAACTGTTCTTACATAGCTAAGAATAATTTGTTTTTTTGTCTTTTTGTAGTTATATTTACTCTTTTTCTTTTTTTCTTTAATCATTTAGTTCCTGCATTGAAATTGAATCAGTAACGCAAACTTCGCTTAACTTCTTATACATATCTTTAAATGAATTTTGATTGATTAGTTCAAATCTAGCTGTAACTTTTGATTTCTCTGGATTTTCAATAAGTCTTTTGTTGCTGAATTCTTCTAAGTGATCGACAGTATTGGTTAAGAAATCGTGAATAAGCACTGCGTCATCACCGTTGCAGTATACGCTTACTTTATATCTTTTAGTTTTTTTTATGCTTGAAGGAAGAAGTCTCCTTTCAAAAACTCGAATAATTGTTAAGACAGCAACACTTGAAAGTGTTGTAAGTGTAGCCAAACCATACAACCCAACACCGCAAGTCATACCAATCGCTGCACTTAGCCATAGAGTTGCAGCAGTGGTTAAACCAATAATCATAGGTCCGTTTCTAAGTACTGCGCCGGCACCAATGAAACCGATACCAGATACAACTTGAGCAGCAACACGACCAGTATCACGTATGCCAGTTGAGTTTTCAACAACAACGTTATCGCCACCTGCAAAAGTTGGGAAACCATAAATTGAAATTATTGTAAAAGCACAAGCTCCTAAACAGACTAAAATGTGTGTTCTAAGTCCAGCAGTTTTGTTTGTCAGTTCTCTTTCTAAACCTAATAAAAAACCTAGTCCTAAAGCTGCACCTATTCTTAAAATAAATTCAATATTAAAAAATTCCATCTATTCTCTCCCCTATATCACTCTATGATACACTAATTCTGACTTTTTAGCAAACTTATGTTTCTGGAATTTCTTTTATTGCTCTGCAAGGGTTCCCGACAGCAACAACATTTGATGGTATATCTCTTGTAACAACGCTTCCTGCGCCGATAACAACATTATTACCAATTGTTACACCGCTTAGAACTACAACATTGCCACCAAACCAGACATTGTTGCCAACAGTTATAGGCTTTGCGTATTCTAAACCTTTGTTCCGTTCTTTTGCATCAATAGGATGTTCAGGAGTGTAAAAACCGCAGTTCGGCCCAATAAAAACATTATCACCAAACTTTACTTTTGCAGGATCAAGAATAACTAAATTGTGGTTAGAATAAAAGTTTTCACCTATTTCAATGTTGTATCCATAATCGCACCAAAATGGTTGTTCGATTAGGAAATTTTGACCAGTTTTTCTTAATATTTTTGAGATAATGCTTGTACGTTTAAGCATGTCGTCAGGACTAAGGTTGTTGTATTTTTGGCACAATTTTTTTACATTCAATCGTTCTGACGGTAGGTTTTCTGCTAAAGGGTTATAGAGTTTCCCTGAAATCATTTTTCTTTTTTCTTTCATAACTCTATTTAACTCTTTATTTACCCCCTTTGTCAATTACCTAAATTTGTGTATAATTAAGCTATGAGTATCGAACTAAAAACTATAAAAGATGAATTAGAAAATAGAGAATACGAAGTCTTAAGTGAATTTGCTACAAAATGCAAAGAATCTAAAGGGCGTAAACGTGAAAGAAAAGAAGATTTTTCTATTAGAACTGAATTTCAACGTGATAGAGACAAGATTTTACATTCAAAATCTTTTAGAAGATTGAAACACAAAACTCAAGTGTTTTTATCGCCATTTAATGATCACTTTAGAACTCGTTTGACTCATACCTTAGAGGTTTCTCAAATTGCTAGAACCATGGCAAGAGCTTTGAGGTTAAATGAAGATTTAGTTGAAGCAATTTCTTTAGGACATGATTTAGGTCATACACCTTTTGGACATTGTGGTGAAGGTATTTTGAATGATTTGTTACCAAAAGGGTTCTATCATAATTTACAAAGTGTTAGAGTTGTAGAAGTATTAGAGGATATGAATCTTTGTAAAGAGGTTGTAGATGGTATTATGACACACTCTTGGGGTTACAAACCCAAAACACCTGAGGCTCAAATTGTTCAATATGCTGATAAAATAGCTTATATTAACCACGATATCGAAGATTCGGTTAGGGCTGGTGTTATTTCTGAAAATGATTTACCAAAAGATTGTATAGATTATTTTACAACTGATCAATCTACTAGATTAGGTAAGATGATAACTGACGTTATTACAAATTCTATGAATCAGCCAAAAGTCACAATGTCTGAAGAGGGCTGGCATTATGTAACAAAGCTTAGAGAATGGATGTTTGAGCATGTTTATTTAGATCCTGTTACAAAAGCTGAAGAAAAGAAAGCTCGTAACATTGTTCAATCTTTGTTTGAATATTATTCTGAAAAACTTGTAAATTATTATGATAAAGAAGACATACCTCAACTAGTAACTGACTATATTTCAGGCATGTCTGATCAATATGCTATTAGAAGATATTTGGATATATTTATTCCAAAACCTCTAGCGGAACAATCTAACGACGATGCTTTGTTTAGAAGGATACAAGATGAGATACGTTAAGTTTGGGACTTATACCGGCAAGGAAAATATGCAAATAGATTCTGATTTGTTGGATGAAGCTATTGAAAACCAAATTCAAGAGCCGATTTTTAGGCTTTATGCTTGGAAGCCAAGATGTATTTCTTTAGGGCGAAATCAAAAAGATGATTTTATTGAGGCTAATAATGTAAAAGAAGATGTGGTTCGACGTTTAACAGGTGGTAGAGCTTTGTTGCATGATGACGAGATAACTTATAGCTATGTCGGTCCTGCTTCGGCTATCCCTAATGGTGAAACGATTTCAGCTTCATATAAGCATATTTCAGGCATATTAATAGATTTTTTCAAAACTCTGGGTGTTGAGCTAGATTTTGGCGGAAAGGGCAAATGTAGCGAGGGGATGGCATCTTTACAAGCTCCAAACCAAGGTGCAAAAGGCTCAATGAAGTTTGATTATTGCATGTTGATTTCCACAGGTGCTGATGTTTGTTATCAAGGTAGAAAAATTATTGGTTCTGCTCAGTATCGTAAGCAGGGATATATTCTACAGCATGGTGGAATTTTATTTGGGTATGACAAAAATCTTCTTGAAAGTTTATTTGGTGAAGAAGTTCCAAATGGTGCAATTACAACAGTAAAAGATGTTTTACCTAATATGACAAAAGAAGAGTTTGTTAAACTATTTGAAGAGTTTATTAAAAAGAGAGTCTAATAGTTAATGATTAATTCTTCAAGTTCTGCTTTTAATGTGTCAATTTCTATATTTACACTCTTAATTCTTTCTTGTGTTTCTGCAATTTGAGTCATTACCTCTTGTTCTGTAGGTGATTTGATTTGTTCTGGATTCTTTTGACGATACTTAGCTAGACAAGTTGTTCCTAAGATAGATAAACCACATAATACTGTCATAGCTGGTACGCCGAAGAATATGGCTGCAGGTATTGATTTACAAGCGATTCCACTTAATATTCCAAAGCCAGCACCTAGCGCAAGAGATACGTTTCCAGCAATTTTCTCAATTTTTTTTGTATTGCTTTTGTTATATAACAATTTTTGTTTATTATAGAGGTTATTTTGTTCTTTTATTAATTCTTCTAATTTTTTTTCTTTAAACTTTATTTGTGTTTTATTATCGATACCAGATGTTGTGCTTGTATTTTGGTCTTCGGTTAATCGGATTGGTCCATTATCAGGATTAGAAGTAGCTGTTTCTAATCTCAAAGTTTGCTTGTTGCTTAAATGCTCAAGTTTGGTAATTTCTGTACTCATAATTATCCTCCAAATAATTCCCTTGAATTTATAAAAAAATATTAATTTCATAAATTGACAAATTTATGATAAATGTAAATAAAATGTTACAAAGAGATTTGCTTGATAATTCTTTATAAAGAATTATCACTCTTAGTTAGTGAGATAATTTTGGAGAAATGTAGTAGATAAATATTAAACCGAAATTATTGCAACGTTTTCTATATGGTATGTATGTGGGAACATATCAAATGGTTGGATAAATTCTACTTTGCACCCTTTTTTAACTAAGTATTTTAAATCTCTAGCTAATGTTGCAGGGTTACAAGAAACGTAAATGATTTTGTTTGAAGTTAGTTTTAATGCATAATCCAAACTTTCTTGTGTGCAACCTTTACGTGGTGGATCAAGCACTGTAATATCAAATTTGCGACCTTTTGTATTTAATTCTTTTTCAAAGAATTTGCCAGCGTCCATATTATGAATTTCTACGTTTTTAATTCCATTTTCTTTTATGATTTTTGATGCTAAATCAGTTGAAGCTTTTACTTCTTCCACTGTTACAACTTTTTTAGCAACATCGCTTAAGCAGATACCAAAAGTCGAAATTCCGGCGTAAGCATCCAAAATAAGCGGTGCTTCAAAGTTTTCTGAAATGTATTTTTTTATGTATTCAAAAATATTATTTGCAGTATATGGATTAACTTGAAAGAAAGTTTCTGCACCGATTTTGAAAACTTTATCGCATAATTTTTCTTCAACAAAGCTTTCTCCTTCAAGTATTTGGGTTTCTTTACCTAAAATTAAATTGGTTCTTTGTGGGTTAAAGTTTACTCCAACACCTATAATATTGTCTAACTCATTATAAATTCTTGATACAAGCTTTTTAAGTTTGTCGAAAACTCTAGTCGAATTAACAACTAAAATAACAAGATTTTTTTCGTTGTAAGCTGATGTTCTGATAACAACATGTCTTAAATCACCGGCATGCTTTTTTTCGTTATATCCACTAATACCGCAATCCTGTGCCGCTTGGCGGATAAAATCAATAATCTTATCACAATAACTTGGCTGAATTGGACAGTATTTGATATTTACAAGCTCGTGTGAAGCTGGTTTATAATATCCTGCTAGAATTCTTTTTGAGTCACGAGTTTCTGATACAGGATATTGAATTTTATGCCTGTATTCTTTGGTCTTAGGGCTTGGAATAACATCTCTTATTTCAACCCAATGGTTATCAGTTTCCTTATTTACCCCTTTGTTTACCCCCATTGCATCTTCAACAATTTGTTTTTTTAATTCAAGCTGATAATTATAATCTATAAACTGTAGCTGACAAGCTCCACAAACTTTTTGCATAGGGCAAATTGGCTCTACTCTATGCTTAGAATGTTCAAGTATTTCAATAACTTTTGCATTCGCAAAGTTTTTATTCTTCTTGCCAACTTTGATTTTAACCTTATCACCAGGGCAAGCATTTTCTACAAAAATAACATAGCCATCAACTCTAGCAATTCCGTAGCCTAAGTTAGATAGTTTTTCTATCTCAACAATTAATTCTTCAGGGATGTCTTTTTTATTGGCTATCTGCATGGCTTAATCACTTGAATATTACGAGTTTCTGATAATTCTTGACGAGCATCACGAATGATTTGTTTGTATTCTTCTGATAAACTCAAACCGTTGCAAAGCCTATCGATAAAACCGTTGTTTAATTTAACGGCTTTTTCTAAAGCGCCTACACTTTCAAGCACTTCTTTTACATCACTAAACTCATAGCCAAAAGATTGTTTTGATTGATAAACCATGATTTCGCCTGTTTCAGCTTCCAAAGGCTCTCCACCAAGTTCAAAGTGTAATTTGAAAACGGATTTCAAATCTTGTAATTCAGCTTGCATAGTTGCAATGCTTTGTTGAATTCTTAAATATCTATCAAATAAATAATCAACGTTTGGAAGCTGTTTTTTCTGCCAATCAAGACGTTGTAAATATAACTTTTTAAGTTTTGGATAAGCTAAAGCTAATCCCATTGTGTCAGCCATTGCTCTGTGGTGGTTGTTTAATTCCACATTAAATCTTTTTGTAAGAGCTTCTAAGCCGTGTGATTCTAAATCAGGAGCAATTTCTTTAAACATCACTTGAGTATCAATTCTTGGGTTAGTAAGTTCTTCTCCCATAACACGTTTTTTAGCTTCGTTAAGGAACGAAAAATCAAAGATTGCGTTGTGTGCAACAATCGGATAATCACCTATAAATTCTAAGATTTTTGGTAAAACTTCTTCTTCTAAAGGTGCGTCTGCGACCATTTCTTCTGTAATATGGTGAACAGCCATTGAAGACTTGCGGATATGTTGTTGAGGATTGATTAAAGTTTGGTACTCATCAACAATTTTTCCGTTCTGAAGCTTAACTGCAGCAAATTCAATGATACGTTCTCTTGTATAATCTAGACCTGTTGTTTCTGTATCTAAAACTATTTCAATTTCTTTTTTTCTTGGCATTTCTTATCCTCTGGGGGTAACTCTATTTACCCTTACTACTCCCTTAAATATATGTTAGCATAAACATGCAATATGTGGTAATATTAAAGAGTAATTTATCTTAAGAGGAGTAAAAATATGGTTAGAGAAATAAATACAGAAAATTTTAATAGCGAAGTTTTGTCTGATAATGGTGTTGTTGTGGTAGATTTTTTTGCAACTTGGTGCGGACCTTGTTTAAAACTTGCACCTATATTAGAAGAAGTTGAAGCTGAATTTGATTCAAAAGTTAAGTTTGCAAAAATTAATACTGATGAAAATTTGGATATGGCAAGACAGTATCAAGTGAGTGGCCTGCCAACTTTGATGGTGTTCAAAAATGGACAAGCAGTAGAAAGACTTGTTGGTCTGATGCCAAAATCTTCAATAATTTCAAATATCGAAAAGCATGTATAGGGTAAAAACCCCAACCTACAGATAGTGAGCTAAAGTGTTTCTCGCACTTACAACAAAGATTAAAAAAGACAGGTTCAAGACCTGTCTTTTTTAATCTGGGCCGCAGTGGACTCGAACCACCGACCTCACCCTTATCAGGGGTGCGCTCTAACCACCTGAGCTAGCAGCCCTCGTGTTTCGGCTATTCATTAACTGAACAAAATCTAATTTATCATGGACATTTTTTAAAATCAAGTATTTTATTTTAAAAATTATTCAGCTAGTAGGTTGGGCTTTTAGCCCAACAAAAATATCTGTTGAAGTGGAAAATCTAACCTACTTTAAAATTAAGGTGCGTTACAACGCACCTTAATTTATTTTAATTCTTGTAATAATTTTTTATTGGCTTCTTCTACTTTTTTATCAATTTCAGGCCCACCTGCGATAAAAACAGATTTTCCATTTCCTATTGGCACATATCCGCCAGCATTTTTAGGTCGAACATTAAAAAATGGTTTATTAACTTTAGCACTTTCAGTATTAATGCTATCTTTGCTGTTGCAAAGTAATTTTTTATTAGCTTTAGCAACTTTTTTATCAATTTCAGGCCCACCTGCGATAAAAGCAGATTTTCCTCTTCCAATTGGCACATATCCGCAGAGCATTTTAGATAGAGGATTTTTAGCAATTTGTCGGGCTCTTTTCATTGCTTTTCTAACAAGAGGTGTTTTAATAGAATCTACTTTCATTTTTATTTCTCCTTATATTATTCTACTTCTTCCAAATCAACATCTAACTTGCCATTTTCGATATCGATATCAAGTTCATGTCTTTCTGGATTAGAATCTTTCTTTTCCAATCCTAAAAGTTTCATAACAGGGTGAATAATCAAATGGCTAACTTCTGGCGCAAATACTGCCAAACCTAAAACTGAACCAAGTGTATTACCCACTTCGATTAAACCTTTTACCATGCTAAATTTTTCTGGGGTATCAGATTTTAGAAGTTCTTGCACTTCTTTTGTGAATTTGTCTTGATATTTTGCTTCGTTTAGAGCTCTTACTCTTGCATCCTTCGGAAGTGCAGAAAGTTTATGGTAATCTAAAAATTCACTTGCGTTTTTGAATAATTGGAACCCTTTTTCGTCTTTGAAAATTTTATTCTTCGCTAATTTGAAAGAACCGTTTTTGAACAAAGGTATTACAAGTGCCATATATGTACCTAAGCAAATTGCTTGGTATAAAAATTCTTTTGTAGCTGCATATTTTTTTGTTCTTGGCTCCAGCTCTTTGTCTGCAAGAATGAAAGAGGGACGTCCTATTGCTTTCATGCCTGTTTCTATAGAAACAGATGCAGTTGTGCTTTGTGCAATATTTGATAACGCATTACTTGTGATGAAATTAGAGAAATTTACTACCATAATCCACCTACTTTCATGCCTGAAATTTTGTTTCCATAAGTTAAACTATATGGGCTTTGTAACTTTCTTCCTTTAAAAGTTGTTGTCTCAGCAGGTTTTGCAATTTCTACTTTTTGTGGAAGTTCAGCAGGTTTTGCTTTTTCGTTTTTGTTTTGAATAGCTTTCATTAAAGGTTTAATTATTAATGATGTAACAGCAGGGATTACTAAAAGTGCAGCTGTGCAAACGCCTAAGAACATAAAGTTTGTCTTAGCCATAGCTTTCTTTTCAGGAGCTAAATTTATTTTGTCAGCGCATTTGCTTGCCAATTCGCCACTTGCCCAATAAGTTGGGATTGCAACAACTTCCGTTAAAAATTCTCTTAATGCTGCATATTTTTTTGTTTCAGGATCTTCGTGTTTATCCATCATAGTAAATGTAGGACGAAAAATACCTTTTGCAACCGCAATAGCCATTACGGCGTAAATCGGTTTGTTATTTTCGCCTAATTTAACACATAATTTTTTAAGTGCGCCTTTTATATCCATGACTAATTTAAAACCTGTAAAAATATTTTTTGCTAGTAAAATATTTTTGATTAACGATACGTACTACTGAAAATGTTATCATAACAGTTTTAAATATGTAATAAATTAATATATTTTTTTACATCTGTTAATACTTTTAAATGATTATATTTTTACTTGTATAATTTCTATTCGTTTTATATAATATATTTAAAGCATAGTGTTTTATGGGAATTATATTTTTAAAAGGAGAGAGAATTTTATGAAAAAAACATTGTTAGCTCTATTGTCTGCAATGATCTGTGCTCCAACTTTTGCTGGAGAAGCTTCTCTAGTAGTCCCAAATATTAAAGACATTAGCATTGATAGCTATAACCTTCTAATGATTGGTTTAGTTGTCTCTATTGTTGGTGTAATATTTGGTCTAATTGAGTTCTTCAAAGTTAAAAGAGTTGAAGTACACGCAGCAATGGCAGAAGTTGGAAACACTATTTTTGAGACTTGTAAGACTTATCTTGTTCAACAAGGCAAATTTTTACTTATGCTAGAAGTTCTTATTGGCTTGTGTATAGCTTTTTACTTCTGGTATTTACAAGGTATGAAAGCTAGTGCAGTATTTACAATTTTAGGTTGGTCTGTACTTGGTATACTTGGTTCATATTTGGTAGCTTGGTTTGGTATCAGAATGAACACTCTTGCAAACTCAAGAACTGCATTTACCGCTCTTAAAGGAAATCCATTAAATATCATGAACATACCGCTAAAAGCTGGCATGAGTATTGGTGTTTTACTTGTATCAATCGAATTAATTATGATGCTTGTAATTCTTTTATTTGTTCCTGGTGAATTAGCTGGTGCTTGTTTTATCGGGTTTGCAATTGGTGAATCTTTAGGTGCTTCTGCGCTTCGTGTTGCAGGTGGTATTTTTACAAAAATTGCTGATATTGGTTCTGACTTAATGAAAATCCAATTCGGTATTAAAGAAGACGATCCTCGTAATCCTGGGGTAATCGCAGACTGTACAGGTGATAATGCTGGTGATTCAATCGGACCTACAGCTGACGGATTTGAAACTTATGGTGTAACAGGTGTTGCTTTAGTAAGCTTTATTCTTTTAGCAGTTGCTGGTGCTGAAAACCAAGTGCAATTATTAGCTTGGATCTTCGTTATGAGATTCTTAATGATTATTACTTCAGTAATCTCTTACTGGATTAATGGAGCAATCACTAAAGTCTATAATAAATTTACCCCAAAATTTGATTTTGAAGCTCCATTGACTTCATTAGTTTGGATTACTTCAATTTTATCAATAATTATGACATTTGGCGTAAGCCATACTTTATTGGCTGATTTACCAAATAATTTATGGTTAACACTTTCTGTAATCATTTCTTGCGGTACTTTAGGAGCAGCTTTGATTCCAGAAGCTACAAAAGTATTCACTTCTCCAAAAGCAAAACATACTGCAGAAGTTGTTACAGCTTCTAAAGAAGGTGGTGCATCATTGACAATCCTTTCAGGTATTGTTTCTGGAAACTTCTCTGGTTTCTGGATTGGTGCAATCGTTGTTCTTCTAATGGGATTAGCTTATTTTGCAAGCTTATATATTCCAGCAGAAACAATGATTTATCCATCTGTATTTGCGTTTGGTTTAGTTGCATTCGGTTTCTTAGGAATGGGACCTGTTACAATCGCTGTTGACTCTTATGGCCCTGTAACAGATAACGCTCAATCAGTTTATGAGTTATCATTGATTGAAGAAATTCCTGATGTTGCAGCTGGTATTGAAAAATACTATGGATTCAAACCTGATTTTGAAAACGCTAAGAGATACTTAGAAGAAAATGATGGTGCTGGTAATACATTTAAAGCTACATCAAAACCAGTTCTTATTGGTACAGCTGTGGTTGGTGCTACAACTATGATTTTCTCATTGATTCTTGTAATCAAAGAAACTCTTGGTATTCAACCTGAAATGATATTGAACCTATTAAATCCATACACACTTCTTGGCTTTATTGCAGGTGGTGCTGTAATTTATTGGTTTAGTGGAGCTTCTATGCAAGCAGTTACAACTGGTGCATATTCAGCTACTGAATTCATTAAAAATAATATCAAACTAGGCGAAGCTGATGATAAATCTGCAAATCTATCTAATTCAAAAGAAGTTGTTAAGATTTGTACTCAATACGCTCAAAAAGGTATGTACAATATCTTTATCGCATTATTCGGATTTGCACTTGCTCTAGCTTGTCTATCATCTCCAAATGGTGCAGATTCAGCTCCTGTATCATTCTTCGTAAGCTACTTGTTAGCAATTGCTGTATTTGGCTTGTTCCAAGCTGTATTTATGGCAAACGCTGGCGGATGCTGGGATAATGCGAAGAAAATTGTTGAAGTAGATATGGCAGAAAAAGGCACAGACTTACACGCAGCAACAGTTGTAGGTGATACTGTCGGTGACCCATTCAAAGATACTTCGTCAGTTGCTATGAACCCAATTATTAAGTTCACTACATTGTTCGGCTTATTAGCTATGGAAATTGCAATTAACCCTGCGTTCCAGCAATATGCAAAAACTGCTGGATGGGTGTTCTTAGTGCTTGCTTTGGTATTCGTAGTTCGTTCATTCTACGCAATGAGAATACCTAGGGGTTAGGGGTAAATAGTTTTGTCATTCCGTACTTGTTGCGGGATCTCATAGGTAAGAAATTTTATTTACAAACTGATAAGATGCTGAAATAAATTCAGCATGACAAGATAATAAACAGAGTCCGATTTTTCTTATAAAGAAAAAACCGACTCTTGTATAATAACTTAATTTCTTGCCATGTTTTTATCAGGGGATTATAATGTGTATATAGATTTGGGGCTTTTAGATGAAGAGAAATTTATTTCTTATAGTGTTTAGTTTTTTTATGTTTTTGTGTAATCAAGTTTTTGCACAAGATATTTATGCTCCTTATATTTTAAATCAAAATGAGGTTTTATTTAATCAATCTATGTTTAGGATTGATGTTGTTGATCCTGTTGCTTCAACAAATGTAAAGGGGTTGAATTACCCTGGATTGCGTGGTGCAAATCAGTTAGTTGTTTATAGTCCATCTTTTGGGTTTAGGACTAATACCAATGAATTTGGAACAGAAGCTATTATTGTTGGTGATACGGTTGTTTCTTTAAGTGGTGCAGATTCTTTAATCCCTGCAAATGGTCTTGTTATTAGCGGCCATGGAGAAGCAAAAAAATGGATTAATGAAAATATAATGGTCGGTTCTAAAATTTACCTTGATATTGATAATAAAATCATTACTTCTTATGTAACTTCTGATACATTTCTATTTGCAGCTCAAGAAAGAATAAAAGAAGTGCAAGAAATGATGTCTTATTATGCTCAAACTTGTTCTTATTACAATTCAAAACGTACAGAGCAAAACTTAAATAAAGCAAGAGAGCTAATACACAAAGCGCAAAAAGATGGTGAAAATTCGCAAAAGTATTCTTCTCGTGCAATAGAGTACGCTAATTTAGCAATGTCGACAGTTATACCTTATAGTTCTAAAGAGCTGAAAGGTGTTTGGATTAGACCAACGTATTTTGAAAAAAATGAAATTGAAAAAATACTTGATAAAATGGAAAATGCAGGTATCAATACTGTATTTTTAGAAACGTATTACCATGGTAAAACAATATTTCCATCGAAAACAATGGAAAAATACGGTTTTATAAAACAATATGAGGAATATGAAGGGTTTGATCCTTTGAAAATATGGATTAATGAAGCTCATAAAAGAGGAATGAAAGTTCATATTTGGTTCCAAAGTTTTTATGTTGGTAATAAGCCACCTGAAACAAATCCAATGTATATTTTAGCTCAGAAACCTCATTGGGCTAATTATCAAAAGAAAAATGCATATTCTACAGTTATACCGTATTCCGTATCTGAACACAATGGCTATTTTATTGATCCTGCGAATCCAGAAGTTCAAACTTTTTTATATGAGTTGCTTTGTGAAATAATAAATAGATATAAGCCAGATGGTATAAATTTAGATTATATCAGATACCCGCAATCTGTAACGCCTAATTATTCAAATTATGATCAATCAAATTGGGGTTATACACAATATGCTAGAACGGAATTTAAAGAAATTTATGGTACAGATCCAATGGATATTAAGCCATATGATTACCTCTGGGATTATTGGCGTTATTATAGGTGCAATAAAATTACAACATTTGTAAGGAAAGTAAGTAGTCTTTGTCGTGCAAATAATGTTCAATTAACAGCAGTTATTTTTCCGAATAGAAATCAAGCTATCAGTACAAAAATGCAGGATTGGAAAAGTTGGTCTGCAAATAATTTTGTAGATGGGTTTACTCCTTTGTTCTTAACTTGTGATGATAAAACTGCTGCAAATTTGATGGAAGAAGTCTTAAGAAATAAATCTTCTAGTACAAAATTATATGCAGGTTTGTTTGTTGCGTTTATGAATGGTTCTAATTCTGATTTGATGAAACAAATTCATGCAGTAAGAAAATATTCTTTAAATGGACTTATAATTTTTGATTATGCTCATTTTAATGAATCTTATATTGATGCATTAACTGAAAGTGTATTTAAACCTTCAGGTAGGGAAATTGTTATAAGTGATGCTTATACTCCACCTGCTAAAAAGGATATTGAGGTTAAAAAAGAAAAGAAAAAACGTAGTAGACGTGGAAGATAGGATATATTTGTAGAGGTATAAGCTTAGTATATGGAAGATGAAAATAAAAGAGAGTCACGACCTTTTTTAGGAATCTGGTTTGATTGTTGTGGAGTCTACGGAAGGATATATAAAAACAAAGAAGGGACAGCTTATGTCGGTAGATGTCCTCGTTGCTTACGTTCAGTAAGAGCAAGAGTTGGCTCAGAAGGTACAAATCAAAGGTTCTTTCGAGGGGGGTAAATATATTTTTCAGATTCGTGAGTCGTGAACCGTGTACCTTGAACCGTGAACCTTGAATCGTCTTTTAAAAAATACGGTTACGAATCATGTTAATATAAATAAAATAAAAAAAGAGGGAAATAAATTATGAATTTAGCAGATTTAAGAAAAGAAAGCGAAGTTTTAGATATTTTTTGTGAACTTGCACAAGTTCCATCACCATCTTTGAAAGAAGAAAAAGTGATTGAATGGATAAAAGTTTTTTGTGAAAAAAATAACATAAATTATAGACAAGATAATTATGGAAATATTTATATTACTGTGCCAGCAACTGATGATACAAAAGAACCAATAATGGTTTCTGCTCATATGGATGTTGTTGGTGACGATAGTCCGATTGAACTACAATTCGATGGTCAATTTATAAAAGCTAATGGAAGAACTTTAGGTGCGGATGATAAAGTTGGTGTTGCTTGTGGATTAATGTTGGCTAAAGAACTAGCAAGTGGGTTGACACCTCACCCTAGACCTCTCCTCAAGGAGAGGGGAAGCGTTATTTACCCCCACGGTGGATTAGAAATTACATTTACTCGTGATGAAGAAACTGGCATGTCTGGTGCAGAAAATTTAGAATTTGATAAGATGAATTCTAAATATATTTTAGTTTGTGATGCTGATAAATTAGGTCAATTACAAGTTTCAGGTGCAAGTTATACAAATGCTAAAATAACAGTAAAGTCATTTAAAGGTGGTCATTCTGGAATTGATATTGGTGATGAAACAAGATTAAATGCTGCAAAACTTCTTTCTGAATTGTTGGCTGAATTTCCGCAAGGTGCTTATTATAAAGATGAAACAGGTGTTATAACTTCTTGTAATTTAGGTGCAGTAATAGCAGGTGGTGTTCAAAATTCAGTTGCTTCAATTGTAGAAAAAGGTATAAAAACAAATGATTATATAACTGAAATTATGAAAAAAACTTCTACAAATATAATCAATGTTTTGGGAATGGCATCGTATTCAATAAGAAGTGCTTCTGTTGCAAAGGAAAATGAATTGAAAGCTTTAATGCAATCAATAGTTGATAAATTTAATCAAAAATATGAAGGTTTAGCTCAGGTTGCAATAGAGTTTGAAATTCACTTGTTACCTTTTGAACGTGTAGAAGATGATAGAGTGGAAAAAGCCTTTGCAAGTGGTGCTAAAAAAGCTGAAGCTGATTTTGAAATCTCTTCTTTCCATGCTGGGGCCGAAACTCATATTTATTGTCAAAAACAAAACAAAAAAGGAGAGACTTTTGCGCCATTTTTATTGGGTTTAGCTGATATTTATAATATGCATTCTGCCGAGGAAAAAGTAGATTATAAAACCATTTTGAAAGGTTATGAAATCTTAAAAAATACGTTTGTTGAATTTAATATGTAAAATAATGTAAAGAATATACATTTCTCCCCGCAAATTTATTTTTTACAGGTTTTATAACTAGCAAAAGGAGAAATTAAATATGAATATACAAGCTATTGGTGGCATGAATTTCATGGCGAATCCAGCTCAAATAAAAAGAGTAACTCCATTATCAGAATATACTGAAAAATTATTGGGTGGCGCAGTTTCTGTTACTGAAAATGTTCAATCTGGAAAATTAATTGATGTAGTGGCTCAAAAAGCTAAAGATTATGGCAGAGATGTTGTAAAAATTGCTCAAAATGGTGATATGTTATTAATTAATTCTGGTAATCTAACTTCTGCTTTTAAAACAGAGCCTGCTATTGCTGAAAAAATGATGCAAGATAAAGAATTAATGAACGATGTTTCAAAGTCTTTATATGATACTTTTTTAACAAACATCAAAGGTAATGTTATTGCTGAAGAACGTGGATTAAAAAAAGGTATTGAATATATTGAAATTAATACTCCACCAGAAACAGTTGGTTCAAAATTAAACATTATGGGATAATTTAATTAATATAATAAAAAGCTCTAAGAAATACTTAGAGCTTTTTTTATTGAATTGTTATTGTGTCATCAAATCTTTTTCCAGAGATGTTATTAGTTGTTCTAATTTTTTTCTTGCAATTGTTTGTTTTTTTACAGGGTCATATCCTATTTTTTCATCATTCAACATTGCTTTTATTAAATTTTCTTTAGAATTGTAAGATTTTGTTTGACAAAATTGAACGGCATCTAATCGATTAAGTTTATCAGCTACAACCTCAATGTCTCTATAAGATAGGCCTAGTTCATAAAAATAGTGTGAAATAACTTCATTCTCTTTACTAGTAAATTTATCTATCCCGCTTGCAGTTCTCATGAGTTTTGTCCAAGCATCGCATAGCGCTTCCTTCATTGGTAATGCTACTTCTATTTGATGTTTAAATCTGCTGAGAATAGCAGGATTAAGTTTTAGTGTTGTATTATCACTTTTTATACCATTTGGATCTTTATTTGTTGCGCCAATAAATATAATATTATCGCATTCTTCTTGCAAGTGAATCATTCCTTTTTTTAGCCCGTTTATCAAATCATCACTATGACGAGCGGCGGAACCTATATCGATAGATATCGTGCCGTCAATTTCATCCATAAAGATAACAATTGTTTTTTTAGGATTGCATTTTGCGTGAGTTTCTATTTGGTCAAAGACTTCTGCTAGCTTTTGTGGCCCTTCTGCTACATATTTTGAATCAAAAAGTTCCTTATCTATTTGTATAAAATCTGCATCTAATTTTTTTGCAATACCTTTAGCTGCAGTTGATTTTCCAGTTCCTGGTACACCCCAAAATAATAATGATGAAAAATCTTGTATATTATGTTCTTTTTTTACATCAGGATGTTGAAGAATAATTTGGTATTCGTTAATAAATTCTTTTATTTTATCTAACCCTGATAATTCATCTAATGATTTTACATTTTTATTATCTTTGAAATTTTTAACTTCAATTTCAATAAAACCTGAGCTTAAATACTTGCTATTTTTACTAGAACCTTTATTTGCAATTTTTGCAATACGAACAGGATCTGTTCTTACTAGCGTAAAAACAGAACTAGCGACAACAAGGCCGAGTGCCAAAGGGCCTGCCATGTTTTTAAATTTGTCTTTTTTAGTAGTTGTTTTGTCAGTTTTAGTAGAATTAGTCGCATTACTAGTATAATTAGCATTGACGACATTAGCGTTCTTAAAACTAACACTATTCGTTGATTGGATTTTCATACTTCCTCAAAATTTTAATCTTTGTTATTTTCTTTTCCTAGGTCATCTATACAATTTTCGAGTTCTTCGATATGTTTATCAATGTCTCTATTATCACTTATATCTAATGCTCTGTGTACGAGTCCCCAAGTGATTTCAGTTAAGCCAAGAGTTACGATGCCCATAAGCACACGTCCTACGATATCATTGCTACCTTCACGTGTATGCCAAGTTGCTAAAGTTTCGCCAAGAGATCTTTTTTGATTTAAAAGTTCTTCTTTCCACTTTGGATTTTTAAGCGCTTTTTTAGCTTCATTAATAATTTCGTCTCTATAAAATTTACCGTTTACATGTCCTTTAAAAGTTGGTCTATTGTTGGTTTGATTTGCTTTTTGATAAACATTGTTATCAAAAGAGATTTTGTTGATTTTCATACAGAAATCCTCTCATATACGATACACACTATTATATTAAACTACTAAAAAAATATTTATAAGAGTTTTAAAATAAAATTTACAATTATTAATAAACGAGCTCTAAATTATTTATTTAGAGCTCGTCTTATTAGTTAAATATTTTGAATATTCAATCTATTTAGATGAATTTTCAATAGCAACTGCAACTGCAACAGTAGCACCTACCATTGGGTTGTTACCCATACCGATTACACCCATCATTTCTACGTGAGCAGGAACTGAAGATGAACCAGCGAATTGAGCATCACCGTGCATTCTACCCATAGTATCTGTCATACCATAAGAAGCTGGACCTGCAGCAACGTTATCAGGGTGAAGAGTTCTACCTGTACCACCACCTGATGCTACTGAGAAGTATTTCTTATTGTTTTCGAAACACCATTTTTTGTAAGTACCAGCTACAGGGTGTTGGAAACGAGTTGGGTTAGTTGAGTTACCAGTAATAGAAACATCAACGCCTTCTTTAATCATGATTGCAACACCTTCTGAAACATCGTCAGCACCGTAGCAACGAACTTTAGCTCTTTCACCATCAGAGAAAGGAGTTTCTTTAACGATTTTTAATTCGCCAGTTTTGAAATCGTATTCAGTTTCAACAGCTGTGAAACCATTGATTCTAGCGATGATGTAAGCAGCATCTTTACCAAGACCGTTCAAGATAACTCTTAAAGGTGATTTTCTAACTTTGTTAGCGTTTCTAGCAATACCGATTGCACCTTCAGCAGCTGCGAAAGATTCGTGACCAGCTAAGAAACAGAAACAATCAGTTTCTTCTCTTAATAACATAGCTGCTAAGTTACCGTGACCAATACCAACTTGACGTCTGTCACCAACTGTACCAGGGATGGCGAAAGCTTGTAAGCCTAAACCGATAGCTTCTGCTGCATCAGCTGCGTTAGTAATACCTTTTTTAATAGCGATAGCTGCACCTAAAGTGTATGCCCAAGATGCGTTATCGAAAGCGATAGGCTGAATGCCTTTAACAATAGCATCAACATCGATGCCTTTTGATAGACATAAATCACGAGCTTCTTCCAAGTTCTTGAAACCGTATTCTGGTAAAACTTTTTTAAGAGTAGCTTCGCGTCTATCTTGTCCTTCAAATTTTACTGTCATAATTTATTTTCCTTATCTTTTTTTACTAAGTCTTTAAGGCATTAAGTCTTTAAGACGTTAAGTTCTTTATAAAATTCTTAATTTGTAAGGCGTCTATTAGTTTTATATTGAACTTAATGCCCTAACGCCTTAACGTCCTAACGTCTTTTTAATTACTCTTCTCTTGGATCGATGTATTTTACAGCATCAGCAAATCTGCCGTAAGTACCGATATTTTTTTCGTAAGCTTCTTTTGGATCAACACCTTTTTTGATTGCATCCATAACTTTACCAAGGTTAACGAATTGATAACCAATAACTTCATCGTGTTTATCTAAACCAAGTTTTAGGATATAACCTTCAGTTAATGAAAGATATCTAACGCCTTTTTGTTTAGTTGAGTGAATAGTACCAGTCATAGAGCAAAGACCTTTACCTAAATCTTCAAGGCCTGCACCTACTGGTAAACCATTTTCAGAGAAAGCAGATTGAGTTCTACCGTAAACGATTTGTAAGAATAATTCTCTCATTGCAACGTTTATTGCATCACAAACTAAGTCTGTATTTAATGCTTCAAGGATTGTTTTTCCAGGAAGAATTTCACCAGCCATAGCTGCTGAGTGAGTCATACCAGAACAACCAATTGTTTCAACAAGAGCTTCTTGAATAACGCCTTCTTTAACGTTAAGAGTTAACTTACAAGTCCCTTGTTGAGGAGCACAGCATCCACAACCGTGTGTAAGACCAGAAATGTCTTTGATTTCTTTACATTTTGTCCATTCACCTTCTTGAGGGATTGGAGCTGGAACGCCTTTAACACCACGGCGAACACAGCATTGGTTTTCAACTTCATGTGTAATTTCTATTTTGCCCATTTGGACCTCCTTATAAATATAAAAATAAGCTAATCCTCTATAGGCTAATTATATAACAAACAAAAAAAGGAAGCATGCAAAGGGTTAAGTTTTTTAAATCTTTGATGCTAAATCTTGAGCAAATTCTTTTATATCTGTTATGTATGTTCGTTTAAAAATATCGTAAGCATTTGTAGCATGCTTTTTTGCAAAATTCATAAAATCTTTATTTTCAGTGGATGTTTTTATTAAATTTGAAAAATAATCATCCATATTGATTTCTTTTATTTCTATTGGCTCAACAAGAACTGGATCATTTGGGTTTTTAATACCATTGATTTCCATTTGATCTTGTACTGTATTAGAAAAATCGGTTGCTTCAAAAGGTTCTATTACTAGACCAGTTGGTACTCCCATATTACCTAGCGTATTAGAATTGTCGAAATTGTTTAAATTAGCCATCTGCTTTTCTAATATTTTAGAAAAAGTATCGTCTTCTAAGTCAAACTTTTGAGGATTGGCAATTCCGCCAATTCCGTTTGTTGATATTTGATTGATTAAATTTTCGACTAAACTCATAAACTTATAATATTATATTTTCCCACTTGCCCTCATCCTCTTAAAAGAGTATTATTATAAGTTGTTATGATTAAAAGATAATAAGCAGGGTAAGGTTTTATTATGAAAAATTTATATATACTTTTGTTAATGCTTTTTTGTTTATCAGCTAATGCCGCAGAAATTCAAAGTATTGATTATAAAAATATAAAAGATAATGCAAAGATAACTTTTGTTGAAGGAAATTGGAAAGATAAAGTTAATAAAAAATTAGATGGATATTTTGTAAAAAAATCGTCTCCTGTTAATTTATGCTGTTCAGAATATTATTCTAAAAGTGGCGATTTTTTATTCTCAACTGGCACTCAATATGAATTTATATATAAAGGTAGCTTAATTGGATATTCAAATTCAGATTTAAAGTTCTATGAGTTTAGTATGCAAAATGATAACTTAATGAAAAGGGAATTAACAGAATCTGAAATACAAGAAATATTTCCAAAATATAAAATAATAAAAATTTCTGATTTTAGAGAGACTAATTCTATCAAAGTAAAAAAGAAAAATAAAGATTTAAAAATAATATTATTAAATGATACTGATAGAATATTTGATAATTACTGTTTTACAACAAATAATTCAAAACTGAATTCTTACGAATTAGCAGGTTTTTTAAGTATAAAGAAGAAGGGGATGGTTCAATATTCTCGTTTTGGTGAAAATACTAAAGCTTATCCTTGGTTTGTTATACTAGTTCGTTAGTGCTTTAGAACAAACATATGCTGTTGACCACGCATTTTGAAGGTTAAAACCTCCACAGAAGCCGTCTATGTTTAAAACTTCACCAATGCAATAAAGATTTGGTATATTCTTGACTTCCATTGTCTTAGAATTAATTTGATCCAAGTCGATACCACCAGCTGTTACAGTTTCTTCCCCCTTGTTTGTACCTGTTATGACTATTTGAAAATTATGAATTTTGTCAAGTATTGCATCTCTGGTTTTTCCATTGATTTTATGAGCTTTTGTTGTTTCATCGATATCTTTTAGAATATATGACACTATTTTTTGCGGTAAATATTTTGTTAAAATATTTTTAATTTCTTTATGTGGGCAAGTGTTTAAATCATTTTGTAAATCAATTAAGTTTGGACACAAATCTAGATTTAAAGTATAAGGCATTTGTTCAAAAGCTTTTATTGAAGAAATAGTGTAAACTAACGGACCTGAAACTCCAAAGTGAGTAAATAAAACATTGTCAACAAGTCCCTTAAAGCTTACATCCTTTACAACTGTGCCACTTAAATCTTTAAAATTTTCTTTTGTGTTTAGCCCAACAAGAGAAGGCTTAGGGGCTATTGTTTTAATTCCTAAATTTTCTGCTAATTTATAACCAGCATGGCCTCCAATTGCTATAACTACATCTGTAAAGTAGTATTCAGTAAATTTTCCTTCTACCTTGATGGGAGAAGGTGGCTGGAAGCCGGATGAGGGTGGGCAAGTTTTTATTTTAAATCCTCCATCAATAACTTCTATTTCAACAACTTCTTCTTTGACAAATTGAGCTTTGCTAATTTCTTTTAAAAGAGCACTTCTAACTTCTTTTGCGCTATTTGATTCTGGAAAAATTCTTCCATTTTCTTGAATATAAGTTTTAATTCCCAGTTTTTCAAAAGTCTCTAAGGTATCGCTTGTTGAATATTGTGAAAAAATTGAATACAAAAATTTTTCGCCTCTAGGGTAATTGCTTGCTAAATCTTTTGGATTAAACTCGGCATGGGCAAGATTGCATCGCCCTCCACCAGTGGGCAAAATTGTTCTTAAAGGTGTCCCTTTGTCAAATAATGTAACACTTACTCCATTCATAGATAGGGAAGGTTGGGCAGGGGTGACACTATTCAACAAAAAATAGGCGCACATGCAACCTGCAGCGCCGGCTCCAATTATAGCAACTCTTTTATTTTTAGAGTCTGGTGCCATATAAGCATACCGTTTCAGGATCTTCTATTGCTTCGAATAAGCTTTCCACTGTCTTTCCAAAAAATGGATGAACAAAATCATCTGCGATTTCTAGCATAGGTACTAATACAAAAGCACGCTTATGAAAATGCTTGTGTGGAATAGTTAATCGCTCGTTGTTTAAAATTAAATTGTCGTAAGAAATGATATCAATATCGATAGTTCTATCAATGTAGTCAGAACTTCTATTTGCGGGTCTGCCTAGTTGATATTCAATTCTTTGACATTCATCTAACAATTCTTCTGGACTTAGATTTGTTGATATTTGGACAATAGCATTGACAAACCAATTGTCAGAATTCATTTTCCAAGGCTCTGATTCGTAGAAAGACGAAGTCGCAACTATATTTATATTTTCGTGCATGCTTAATAGACTGGTCGCTTGTTGTATGTAGCCAACCCTGTCACCTAAATTAGAACCTAATGATAAATAAACTATTGCCATAAGCTTATTGTATATATTATTAGGCACTGATGTCAATAATGTAATTAAGGTAATAAGGTAATAAGTTGTTACGGTTAACATTATCCTCCCCTGTTGGGGAGGTTGGGTGGGGGCGGTTTTAATTAAAAGTTGTTACGGAAGGGAATAAGGGAATATTTTAACCTCTTTAAGGAGCGGATTTGCGGACGGACTAGCAACCGAAGGTTGCTAGTCCGGATAGCGAGAATATCGAGTTTTGTAGAACCGTAGGTTCGTAAACGAGGCTATTCGAGCGTGGAGCAAAAACAAGACAGGAGGTCGTAGCCGTGCGAAAGTAGTGAGCTACGGATACGGGTGGTGGTTGGATAGAATTGAAAGTGGAAAATTTAGACATTTGTCGTGTTTACACCAATGAGGTTTTAATATCCTTATAAAGAATATATTTATAACTCTGTTTTAGAATATAAACTTTTGAATTGTTACAATAACTTAATAATTTATATCTATCAAGGCAATTTTCGAGTAGTAAATGACTTTATATGTGTATACTGTTAGTGTTATAAAGAAAGGTAAGTTTAATATGGCAAACTATTTACGATTTGGTCAAAGTTTAATGAAGTATTTACCAACTGCAGAAGGTTGTACTTCAACTGTTAAGTTGAGTAAAAAGGGAATTGAATCGTTAGCAAAAAAAAATCCTGAGTTAGGAAAAGTTATTGAGGAAATGACAAGGGGGGCAGAGAATTCCACTTTAGAAATAGCTCAAAAAGCGAAAGGCAATTACGCTATAGCTGGCTTTAAAATTAGAAATGGTGAAACCGTATTAGGCAAAGGTGCATACTCAACTTCTACTGGTGCAAATGGTGTAGTTGAAAAAATGCACGTTGAAAGTGGAGATATTATTACAACCGTAACCAAAGAAGGTGATAAGATTGTAAGTAAAGATGTTACTAAAGCTGATTTAGAAAAACTTGCATTAGAAAGATTGAAAAAACAAATTTCAAATAAAGAAGATGCTTACCAACTAGTTGATGAAATGCTACAAGTGTCCAATCTACGTGCTGAAGGTGGTATAACGTGGATATGGAGCGATTTTGAGAACTCATTGGCTAAGAAATTAACTAATATGTCTTTTGAAGAACGTAATATGATACGGAAATTAAGTGAAGATATGAAAAAAGAAGGTATTTCTTCTATGTTTAACTCTAATAAATGGGTTGTAAAATGGCCAAAGCAAGGAGCTAGAGAAGAAGTAAAGCATAAACTTGTTTTTCTGAATAAAATCGAATGTGATAATAAAGGTATTAAATTGCCAATGTCTGATTTGTATAAAAATTCTAATGAAGACGTATATATTAGATTCGATAACCAAGACGCTCTGTTGAAAGACTTAAATTCAGACAATATTTTGAAGCGAATGAAAGCACAATTTGAAGTAATAAAAGAATATAAAAAAGAAGCAGGAAAAACTATAGGAAATGACCCTTGGAACTATCATTCAAGAGGTCCTGAACGTAGTCATACCTATTCAAGTGGGAGAGAACATGTTGCTTTCGGAACAACACCAGATACAAATTATAGAGACGTAATGCGTGCACTATCAGAAACGAAACGTAAACTCGGTGTTAATAATCAACAATGGCTCTAATCATATATTTCGTTATATCTATAGTAAGTAGTATGGGTTCGATAATTTTCATCGAATCCATCATTTGTTAAAGCAACCTATAGTGTGTCGTTTGATGCTCAGGAAATAAAAAACACCTTCTCTATTGAGAAGGTGTTTTTCTTATTCTTTAACCAATTACTTGTTGCCGTAACGTTTGTTAAATCTTTCAACTCTACCTTCAGAGTCAAGAATTTTTTGTTGACCTGTGTAGAATGGGTGGCAGTTAGAACAAATTTCAACTGTGATATTTTCTACAACTGAACCAGTTTCAATTTCGTTACCGCATACACATTTGATAACTGTTTTTTTGTAATCTGGGTGTAATTCTTTTTTCATTATAGACCTTCTTTCCTTCAAGATTCCAAACTTGAAAAGTAATGTAATATTTCGACCTCTTATATAATATATTCCTAAAAAAATATTTGCAAGCAAAGAAATCTATCTCCCTCCCTTTATAGGGGGAGGGTAGGGGTGGGGGCTTGTTAAAAATTAATCTATAACAGAGGTTTAGGTTCTATTGTAACGAATTGTAACAATATTTTAAAAAAAACTAAAGTTTTCTAAAAATATGCCGTTATACATGACACAAAAGGAAAAGAAAAAAAGGAGTATCTGAAAATGACAGACGGAATCGGAAGAATTGGCGGTAGCAATTATGGTTATGCAGGTTATGGTTTGCCTAGACAAGGTGAAGAAGCGCCTAAAAATCCTGATGCAGAGCCAGCTGTAAATAATTATGAAGAAACCCAAATTGATCCAGCAAAAGTTATGGATTTCTTAGCTGCAAATAATTATTTTGTAGCTCCAGTAGAAACTAAAGCTGTGCCAGAAGTCGATAATGAAACTCAAGCAAGAGTTGAAGGCTATATGGAAAACTTTGAAATAATTTATCGTGTTATCGTTCAAGAGTTTGGTGAAGAATTAGCACCTGCTGTGATGGACGTAGCTATGGATTACTTGATGGGCTTAGCAGCTTAATTAATAAGGTTTATAACACGACATTTTTCTATCACGATAAAACTTCTACACTATTAATTTTTAAAGGCTAATAATTTAGCCTTTTATTTTTATATATATGGTATTTTGTTCAATAAGGCATGTAAAAATATAAAAAATATTAAATAAATGTAAAAAAGACACTTGCAATTTAAAATTTTGTATTATATAATGGAGGAACGCGCTGAACGAAGTAAGCGGGTAAAGAAACTGATTTACACTAGGTGCCAACGGTAGCCGTTTAGCGATAGAT